>JAQBPC010000468.1 GCA_028287725.1 Chloroflexota bacterium
AGGAGCATGGTTGCTCGGTAACCCGGGCAATGTTGTGTTGGGCCAAAGTCGGTAGCTAACGGAGCGCATGGGGTTAAAGCAGGCTGTTGCGCTGTACCGCGAAATTGGCCGCGCGAAGGACCGTCAATTGGCTATTCCGGCGGTCGTAGCGTATGCGCTGCTGGAAGCTGCCAACGTCAACAAACGGCAGGCGGGAGTAATGCTCAGGCTACCGCTGCCAGCCGCTCGAGCGCCTGTCGCCACCGGCGCGAAATCTCTGGAAGGATTGCGATCGCCATGTCCGGATGCGATTCCAGCTCAACGCGAAAGTGCCACTTAAAGAGCGTCAGACATGCGGTATCTTCAAGAGCAATGACGGTCGCCGTGCGCGGCCGGTCATCCAAGAGGGCCATTTCCCCGACGAATTTGCCAGGGCCCAGCTCATCAAGAACTATCGGCTCCCGACCCGCTCGCTCTCGAATCACCTGTACGCGTCCCGACACGACAATGCTGAGGTGGGTACCCTCCTCGCCCTGGGTGATGATGACGTCTCCCGCCTGGTAGTGCGCGGTGCCGGTGCAGTTGGCCAGACGGCTGCGATGACTTTCGTCCAGGCCGCGAAAGAGATCGACCTGTGCCAGCAACTCCATCACGTCCACGGGATTTGCCTTTCGTCCGCTTCCTGCCATACCCGAAGTCGCCACATTACGCTAACCCGAATTTGGTGCGTAAACGGCCAGAATACTCATCATGCCCCGGGCTTGGGGCCTGCTGGTCACGGTATCAGTACGATACCGGCAACGCCGCGGGTGCGCAAATGCCCGACAGCGGCATGATCCTTACCGCGTCCATGCCCGTTGCAGGGAATGTGCGGCTTGATGCCTGAAATTGACGATATCTGACAGGCAATGGTATGTTGCAACCGGTCAATAACAGGCCCAACGGTACAGTTTTGCGCTCGGCTGTTCTAGCCACGATCGCGGATGCGCGACGTCGGCCGGCTGTTCGAAAACTTCATGACAGCAGCTTACGGGCGAGGATACTGATGAATCCAGATTCGCTATGGGCCCGCATCGGGATCTTCCGGGGCGCTCATCAGAAACCAATCAGCATCGAGAAGTTGCTGGCTCAAGTTGGCCTTTTTCGTAGCCTCGACCAGAAACAGCTTGCGCAGCTTGCCTTGCGCATGGAAACCCGCCGGTATGAGCCGGGCCATGTGATCGTGGCGGAAAACGAGACGGGTGACGCGCTGCACATTGTCGAATCCGGTCTGCTGCACGTATGCAGGAGTCGTCCCGGACGAGAGCCCCTGATCATTAGCTCCCTGGGACCGGGCCAGTTCTTCTGCGAGACCGCGTTGGTGGGTGATTATCCTCGCGCTGCCTCGATAGTAGCCGCCGAAGCCTCGACCTGCCTTGCCCTTGGCAGGGAGCGTTTTCAAGAGGAGCTGGCAGCGCACCCGGCAATGGCCGTGGCGATGGTCGTCGAGGTGTCGCGTCGTCTGCGTGACACGCTCGATTTGCTGGATGCCAACGCATAGATCATAGGTGTCGTCCCGACACGATCAGCGAAAATCCGGCCCGGTGAGGAGGTAAGCGTGCAGCGCCGCGGCGCCGCGACCCTACTCGCGTCACTGGCGGGGTGGTTCAAGGTTCAGCCCGGCGAAGGAATCCGTGTCTGCCTGATGATCGCATACTCGGCGTCGATCGGCGTCTTGTTTACGGTCGGACTGACGCTGACGGAGTCACTGTTCCTTGGACGCCTGCCCGCATCGGACACGCCGGCGTTGTTCATCTATCCGGGCATCGCGGATACCGTGACTTTGCTGTTGTACAACAGGCTAGCCACGCGAGTTCGGCCTGCCTCGCTGGCAGTTCTCGTGCCGCTGATGCTGGCGGGCGTGGCGATGTTGTTTCGCGTGTTACTGACCAGCTCAGCAGGCAACGGATACGGCGCCCTTACGGCCCTGTATGTGTTTTGGGACATGTCGTGCATCATTCTCCTTGTACAATTCTGGACGTTTGCCGGCCAGATCTTCAATCCGCGCGAGTCACGGCGGCTCTTTGGCATCGTCGCCGCGGGCGGGACATCGGCCAACGTTGCGTCCGGACTGTTCGTGTCCTCTCTGGGTCGGACCATGGGCGTCGAGAATTTGCTGTTCGTCGTCGTGGCGGCGCTGCTCCTGTGCGGAGCCTGCGCCGCCGCTTTGGGCCGGGCAACAGTTGTTTCGGACACTTTGGACAATGCCGGCAGTACGGCGGACACAAATGACGTGTCATTTCGTCGCGATCTGAGCAATATTTGGCGTCGACCTCTGCTGCGCGCCATCGCCGCCGTGGCGATCATCCTTTCCTTCCTCATCAACATCGCCGAATACGAGTTCTTCCTTGCGGTCCAGCAGGACTACGCGGGACGTCCCCAGGAACTGGTCGTATTTCTTGGCGGTTTCGCCTTCTGGGCCAATCTGGGCGCCCTGCTGGCCCAGTTCGCGCTCGCCGGAATGCTGCTGCGTCGATTTGGCGCCGGTATCGCCTTGCTCTCCTATCCACTCGCGCTGGGCACTGCCGCGATTGCGTCGCTGATCGCGGGAGGCGCACTTTGGACTATCACGCTGATGCGAGCTGCCACGCCGGTCCTCGCAATACCCGTGGGTGATGCGGCGAAAAACGCCCTGTATTTACCCATCCCGGCTGAGCAGACTGCACGGGCAAAACCGCTGATCGAAGGGATATTCTCGATCACCTTTGGGGTGGCCGGCGTGCTGTTCCTCGGCATGCAGTGGGTGCCGGGGTGGACCTATCTGGATTGGTCTCCGATACTCTTCGCGCTGGTCACGTGCAGCATAGCGCTCATTAGCCTTAGCCGGCGTCAATACACGCGGGCTTTAGCCGACAGCGTGACCAAGCGGCGCCTGGATTTTTCGCAGTCGCGGTTGGACATAACGGACGAGGCCGCCGTGCGCGTGCTCGTCCGCGCGCTGCACGCCGACGACGAGCTCCAGGTGGTGCACGCGTTATGTTTGATCGCGGACGCGCCTGGCAGGGCATGGGACAACGAGGTAGTCGCGTTGCTTGCACATCCCGCGGCAAGCGTGCGTGTTCAGGCGCTGCGCTACCTGGGCCGCACGGCAAGTTGGGCGTCATCCGGCGCAGTGATCCAGCTGCTGAGCGCGCCGGAAGATGATGTGCGCGCCGCGGCGGTGGACGCATTGTGCGCGCTTAGCGGGGCCGAGGCGGCGGTGCGAATCATGCCCCTTCTGGACGACACAAGCCCAAAGGTGACGGCCGCTGCAATAGCGCACCTGCTGCGTTTTGGCGCCGATACCGAGGCTGCGCGGGCCGCCGTCGCCCTCGAAGCCATGCTGGCGAGTGCGGAGCCGGCACAGCGGCAGGCGGCGATCGGCGTGCTTGCCGCGCTGGGCGACCCTCCCGTCGTGACGCGCGGGCTGGCCTTCCTGGAGGGCGACGCCGCGGATCAAGGTTCATTGGCGAAGGCGCAACGGCCAGTCGATGCCCTGATCCAGCGTCTGATACTGCTGCTTGGTGACCGGCAAAGCGCGGCCGCCGCGGCGGATGCCCTGGCGCGGCATGGCTCGGCAAGCCTTATCGCGCTGGACGACGTCTTGGCCGATCCGACGCGGGGCCGTGCCGTGCGCGAGCGGATTCCTGGAATCATGCGGCGTATTGGTGGTCAGGCGTCGGCCGATGTCTTGATCCGCCACCTCCCTGAGCCGGACGACATCGTGCGCGCATCCGTGCTCCAGGCGCTTGCCCACCTGCGCAGGGAAGGTTCCACTGTTGCGGCCGGACAGGCAGCACTGTTGGCAGCCGCGATGAACGTCGAGATCCGGAAGTGCTATGCTGTGCGGGTGCTGCGCGAGGACTTGCGGACCAGTGAGGACGACTTGCTCGACGAAGCGCTGATGGGAAGGCTGCGGCAGGGGCTCGGTCGCGTCTTCTCGCTGCTGGAAGTGCGTTACCCGGTGGCGGCGGTAGCGCAGGCATGCCAGGCAATTGAAGGTGTGGCAAGCGGCACCCGGCAAATGGCGATCGAGCTGTTGGATAGCGTGGTGGAGCGGCAAGTCAAGGCTGTGCTGATTCCGTTGCTGGAAGCTCCGGTCGAGCGGGTGATAGACATCGCGCGCAAGGGATTTGACATCGAACGACAGCCGGTGGTAATTCGGCTCGCATATCTGGCGCAGGGGCCGGACGGGTGGCTAAGCGCCTGCGCCTTGCACCGCGTTGGTTTGCTCGGTTTACACTCTCTCGCCTCCGTGGTGATCGCGTCTCTGGAGGCCGTGGATCCTGTGGTGCGTGAGGCGGCGCTCGCCGCGTGCCGCCGGCTGCTGGAGCCCGGCGATCTTTCGCGGGTGGCAATGACGCAGGCCAATGACGTGAGATTCCCCACCGTGCAGGGCTACGCGCGTTCGATCCTCGTCGAGCTGGGGTCGATCTGAGATGTTGTCCACGATTGAGCGGGTTCTTTTGCTCAAGGGCGCAGACATCTTCAGAGCGATATCCAGCGAAGACCTGGTCCCGGTGGCCCTCGTGGCACGCGAGATTGATGTGGCAGCGGGCGACACATTCATCCGCCAGGGCGAGTTTGGCGACTGTCTCTACGTGCTTGTCACGGGCGAAGCTAGCGTGGTGGTGCGTGAGGCGGGCCAGGTCGCCGTACGCGGGCCGCGCAGCGTGCTTGGTGAAATGGCAATCATCTCGGGGAGGCCGCGTTCGGCCGATTGCATGGCCTTGACCGACGTCACGGCGCTGCGGGTCGAACGCGCAGACTTCTGGGAGCTTCTGGCCGAGCGGCCTCCGCTGGCGCTTGGCGTGATCACGCTGTTGGCGACGAGGCTGGACGACATGGACAATAATCTAAGCACACTCCAGCGGGCGGTACAGACCTGAGGAACATATGCTCGACGGCAGTCATGCCCGTGGTCGGCGGCGCGGCGCATAGATGTAGCCGGCGCCCTGCTGGCCGCCGCGACCTCGCGGACGACGAACTCGAGGTGGTACATGCGTCGCATTCGATCGCTTGCGCGACAGGCAAGGCGTAGGATGACGATGTAGTCGCATAGTCTATGCATCCGGTGGCACGGCGTTCGCGAGTTCGCTGCCTGCCCTGCCAGGATAACCATCTGAATGCTGCTGCCTATGTCCCCTCTTTGTTCTCCGTAATATTCCTTGACAAGAATATTCCCATGGCGGTATATTAGCGCCATGAATACGAGAACGTTCAGTGCTCTTGCCGAGCCGAACCGATTGCGCATCGTCGAGCTGCTGCGCGATCGGCCGCACTCGGTGAACGAAATTGCCACCCACTTAGAGCTACGACAACCCCAGGTTTCTAAACACCTTCAATCACTGAGTAAGGCAGGACTTGTCACCGTCCATCCGGTCGCACAACAGCGGATCTATGCGCTGCAGCCAGAACCGTTTCAACAACTAGATGACTGGCTAAACTCATTTGAGCGCTCTTGGACTAAACGATTGAGCAAGCTAGACGTTTATTTGGAGCGCATGAAGGAAGGGTAGTTCTATGGTTACGACTTCAAGCATCATGCACGATAAGAGTTTGGTTATCACGCACATTTTTGAAGCGCCTCGTGAAGTGGTGTGGGAGGCGTGGACGAAGCCAGAACATTTGGCTGAGTGGTGGGGACCGGAGGAATTCACCAATCCGACTTGCGAAATAGACGTCAGACCCGAAGGCGCTATTCGCATAGATATGCGTGGACCAGACGGCACGGTGTATCCAATGACAGGCAGGTTCATAGAAGTTGTTAAGCCTGAACGATTGGTATTTAGCAACACTCCCCTCGACAATGCCGGCAACATTCTATTCGAGTTGATGCTTACGGCTGAATTTACCGACAATGGCAACACAACCACGCTTAGACTTACTTCTCAAGTGATTTCCGAAACTCCGGCCGCAGCACAGTATCTAGGAGGAATGGAGACTGGATTGAAGATGAGCCTTAGTAAGCTCGATCGAATGCTTGAAATAAACAACCGGGAGCAAGCACCCATCTAACGTGCTCGCTGTAGACGCTCGGTAAACAGGTGAAATAAAGGAGAAGAATAGCATGGTGCCTAACGCCAATCTTCCTGCTGTGCCCGACATGAAACTTGAGCTCGTGCCGATACCGGTTTCCGATGTCGACCGTGCCAAGGCTTTTTACGAGAAGATCGGTTTCGGCGGCGTCCACGACACGCAGGTGACTGACAGCATGAGAGTCGTCCAGTTCACGCCCCCCGGCTCCGCATGTGCCATAGTCTTCGGGACCGGCATGTCCGGAATCTCCGAGATGACGCCCGGATCGGTCAAGGGCTTGCACCTGGTTGTGAAGGACATTAATGAGGCTCGTGACGCCCTCGCCGCTCGCGGTGTTGCAATGAGCGACGTCAGCGACATGGGCGGCGTCAAGTATGTCTGGTTCAACGATCCTGACGGCAACGTATGGCTCTTGCAGCAGGTACCCTGGTAAGAGACCAAATGCCGGCTAATGAAGCTGATCTACATCTATACAGATGTAGATCAGCTTCATGGGCGTTCTGCTTGTGCGCTCGATCTGCCCACTTGCATCTCGCTCGGGCCGCGCGCCCGTTTACCGCTTCACACAGGTGTACGCCGAGTAGATCATTGATTCGTCATGTTCGACATGCTGAACCACGAAGCCCGCACGGTCAAGCATGTCCTCGAGTAGCCAGCTGAACGTGCTGTACTCGGTTCCGAGGTGCGTCTTGAGCTCCCGGCGCGTCCAGCCCTCCTCGGCGCGTTGCGCCGCGCCGCCCAGCCACGCCTCGATGACGCGCTCCACCTCAGGCGGGTCGCAGGAAAATATGAGGTCGCGCAGGCGAAGTACGCCGCCCGGTTTGAGGAACGCGGCGATGCGGTGCAGGGCGACTGCTTTCCAGAAATCCGGGAGATGGTGGAGCGCGTGCCTCGAGTAGACGAAGTCGGCCGGCTCGCCGCCGTGCTCGTAGGTTAGGAATCCGGCGTGGACGATTTCGACGTTGGTCAGACCTTGCTGCTCGGCCCTGGCACGCAGGAGCGTGAGCATGGCAGGTGAGACATCCACGGCCACCACGCGCCGGCACAATGGCGCGGCGGCCAGGGCGAACGTGCCCGTGCCGGCGCCGAGGTCGACAACGGTGCTTGCCTCGGCCAGGGCAAGATCTCGAAGCAGGGCTAGATCGAGGGCCGGATCGACTCCAGCCTTGTGGTCGTAACCCGCGACGTACTGTGGATCGAGGTGCTCGTCGCCGGCGTGCATGAGCTCGTCAAAGAGCCAGCGTTCTTGCATGGTGTATCACTCCTTCTCACATGATTATGGTTTCAGCATCCACGGTGCCACATTCGGCGCTGGCTACGAGCGCCCGCTCCGGCGAGCCGCCAGTTGTGCGGCACCGCTCCACCGGAGACGCGTCGCTATAATGCCACGCAGGCAGGTGGCTGTCGTGTGGGCGATCGCCGCCCGCGCGTTCTCAAGCGCGCACAGCACCTCTTGACCTGTGGCTGTCGCTATCGTAGGCTATGGCTGATAAAGATACTATCAAGGATGTTTAGTGCTGTTCCATAAATTGGCCATCTTCCGGTACAACGTTGCCCGTGTCCAGTGCGCTGGTGACCTGACCGACGCCTGCGCCGCCGCCCTCCTCCCCACCACCACTCCCTCCCTCAGCGACTGGCCTCTCCTTACCCAGACCGCCGCCTAACTCCCCTCTCCCTGCGTGAACGGTTACCGTGCTGGTTCGCTGTAGGTCACGCCTCCAGTTAAGGCAGCGCGGTGTTGGCAGCACGTATGTGGTTTTCGATATGCCAACGATATGCTCCAGCTCGTATTATGTCGGTGGCAAGACCGTTATGACGCTCGTCTCAATCCCAACCGGTTATGCGCTCGACTCGACCATCGCCTCCATCCTGGGCTTTGCGCCGGTCGAGGATCCTGCCTTCATCATGCTGGTGCAAATCGGATCAGCCAAAGGACGACCCGCTGGGAGGACGACGTGTTCACAATCGACGACGTACGCAATGCGCTGAGCGACTGCCTGAAGGGGGAGCGTCCCGGCGCCGCCAGCGAGTTCACCGGTGTAACCAACGACTCCCGCGTGGCGAAGCCGGGCGAACTCTTCGTCGCACTCACCACCCCAACCGGTTATGCGCTCGAGGTGCGAGACGGCCACGACTTCATCAACGATGCCGTGGCACACGGCGCGACGGGCGTCCTCCTCCACAATGAGGAAATCCAGCTGCCGGACCACGTCTGGGCCTTCCTGGTTGACGATACGAAGCACGCCATAGGCGAGCTAGGCCGCGCCTGGCGATCGCGCTTCGACGTTCGTGCTATCGCCATCGCCGGCAACGTCGGCAAGACGACGACGAAGGAGCTGACGGCGGCCGTGCTGCAGGGCTGCGGCCACACTGTGCTCAAGAGCCCCATGAACTTCAACGATGAGATCGGTCTGGCCATGACCCTGTTCCAGCTGGACCCAACCTATGACCGGGCCGTGGTGGAGGTTGGCATGTTCGAGCTAGGTGAAATCCGCCGCCTCTGCCAGATCGCGCAGCCGCAGATCGGCGTCGTGCTCAACGTCGGCCCGACGCACCTCGAACGCCTCGGCAGCATGCAGGCGATCGCGGAGGCAAAGTCAGAGGCCGTGCAGGATCTCCCCGCCACGGGCTGCGCCATCCTCAACGCGGACGACCCCTTGGTGGCGGCTATGGCGCCGAAGACGCGAGCGCGGGTGCTGACCTTCGGGACCCACTCGCACGCGGACTTCCGCGCGTCCGAGATCCAGAGCCACGGTCTGGCCGGCGTGGAGTTCACACTTGGCTGCCTCGGCCGCAGCCTTCGGGTAAGGAGCCCGCTGCCCGGTGCCGGCCTCGTGCCCAACGCACTCGCCGCGCTCGCCGTTGCGGTGGCGGACGGCGCCAGCGTCGAGGAGGCGGCCGAAGCGCTGACCGGTGCTCAGGTTACGCCTCGGCTCCAGGCGAAGATGGCAGCCAGCGGCGCCACGATCCTGGATGATTCCTACAATGCCAACCCGGCCTCGATGTTGGCGGCACTGGACGTGTTGCACGAGATGACGGGCCACCGCTACGCCCTGCTCGGCGACATGCTGGAGCTGGGCTCGGCGGAGACGGACGGGCATCGCTCCGTCGGCGAGCACGCCGCCCGCGTCGTCGATGCGCTGTTCACGGTCGGGCCTCGCGGCGTGCAGATCGCAGCGGCGGCCAGGGCGGCGGGCGCCCGCACCGTTCGCCACTTCGATACGAAGGAAGAGGCTGTCGAGGTACTGCGCGCCAACTTGGGCCCAGGCGACGTGCTGCTGGTCAAGGCCTCGTTCGGCCTGGCCCTCGGCGCCATAGTGGCGGAGCTCATCGGTTAGTGGTTAATGCCATGTTTTGCTTCCTGCCTCGCCATCCTCGTCACCATCGCCGCCGGCTACGATGCGCGTTCTTGCCGGTCTCGTAGAGGTTGCCGCCGATGGCGAAGGGCGGGTCCAGGCCGCACGCCTGCAGCGCGCCCACCAGCAGCGAGGTCGTCGAGGTCTTGCCGTGGGTGCAGGCTACCGCGACGCACCGGCGGTCTTCCAGCGCGGCGGCCCGGCGCAGGACCAGCTGCCGCTCTCCCAGGCGCGGCGACGAGCTCCTCGTGCCGGGGGTTGATGGCGGTCGTGAAGACGAACGTGTCGGTGTCGTCGAGGTGCCGCGGGGAGTGGCCGATGACGACGTCGGCGCCCAGCGCTCGCAGGCCGACCACGGTGATCGACTCCCGGGGCTCGCAGCCGCTGACCGGCAACCCGCGGTCGAACAGGATGCGGGCGAGCGCGCTCATCCCGAAGCCGGCGATGCCCATGATGTGCACCCGGCCGAGATCGGCCAGTTCCGGGATCCGGTCGGTGGCCGCGCTGTGTACCAACGCCGCGCCGGGAGCCTTCCTGTCCTCCGGGCGATCGGCGGCGTGGTCGGCCGTGGTCCTCATGAGGCGAACCTGCGTCGCTCGGCGACCACGGTGAGCACGTGCCGGGCCAGGACGACGTCCGCGTCAGGTGCGCCGGCCGCCGATGCGTGGGCCGACATCGCCGCGATCCGCTCGGGATCGGTGAGCACCGGGATCAGGGTGGTCTCGATCCAGGCGGGGTCGAAGTCGGCGTTGTCGACGAGCAGTGCCCCGCCGGCCGCGACGACCGACGCGGCGTTCAGCTGCTGCTCACCGCCGCGCAGCGGCAGCGGGACGTACGCGGCCGGCAGGCCGACAGAGGCCAGTTCGGCGCACGTCATCGCCCCCGAGCGGCAGATCACGAAGTCGGCCGCGGCGTATGCGTACTGCATCTCGTCGACGTAGGGGATGACGACGTAGGGCGGGTCGGCGGGGTCGCCGTCCGGCACCTCGACCACGTGCTGCGGCCCGGTGATGTGCAGCACCTGCACGCCGGTCGCCCGTAACACCGCGGCCGCGCCGGACACCGCGGCGTTGATCGCCCGGGCGCCCTGCGAACCGCCGGTGACCATCAGTACCAGCCCGTCGGGTCGCAGGCCGAACCGCCGCCGGGCTGCGTCGCGCAGCGCGGGTCGGTCGAGCCCGGTGATCGCCGGCCGCAGCGGGATCCCGATGGCGGTGGCGTGAGCCAGCCGGACACTCGGCGCGGCGGTGAACACGTGGGTCGTCATCCGGGCCGCCAGTCGGTTGGCCACTCCGGGCCGGGCATTCGCCTCGTGGACGACGATCGGCAGGCCCCGCCTGCGGGCGGCGAGGTAGGCCGGCAAGGCTACGTAGCCGCCGAAGCCCACCACGACCTCGGCCCGCACGCGATCGAGCACCGCCCCGGCCGCCCGCACCGAGTCCCGCAGCCTGCCCGGCGTCTGCAGCAGGGCCCGGTTCAGTTTGCGCGGCAGCGGCACCGGCGGGATGAGTTCGAGCGGATAGCCGCGGGCCGGGATGAGCGTGGTGTCCAGGCCGCGGACGGTGCCGAGGGCGGTGATCTCGGCCGTGGGCTCCAGCCGGCGCAGCGCGTCGGCGAAGTTCATCGTGGGCTCGATGTGCCCGGCCGAATGGCCGCCGGCGACGACGACGCGCGGTGCCGTCACGCCTGCCCCCGTCGTGGTCTTCGCGATCGTGATACCGCCGGTGTCGTACACGGCACCCGCCCTATCACGATCGCCAGCCGTGGCCTCACGACGCCAGCCGGCCGAGCGCCGACCGGCTCCGGGCCGGCCCGCCGGCCGAACCTCGCCGGGGAGCACCACCGGTCCGTCGACGCCGGCAGGGCGCGCCGCTTCGGGATCGCGTATCCCTTCGGCACCGGCACCCGGGCCCACCGTTCGAGGC
>JAQBPC010000513.1 GCA_028287725.1 Chloroflexota bacterium
TTCATAGCGTGCGGCTGCGCTTCACCGGTTTGGACGATACCGCGCTGCGATCATTGCACAGCTTTGGTGCGATCTCGGTGTCGGATGGGTGGTATACCGTGCAAGGCATCGAGGGGCGGTTCGTTCCAGACCTGGTCGAGGCCGTAGTGCGGTTAGGCGGCAGAGTCTATGCCGTGGAGCCGGGGCATCAAACGCTGGAGCAGCGCTTCCTCGAGCTATTGAAAGGGTCACAGGATGCCGGTGCTGACCATCGCGCGCCTCACACTGTTTGAGGCAGTTCGCCGGCGCCTCGTGCTCGCGGTGATAATCCTTACACCGCTCATCATCGGCTGCACGGGCTGGGGCTTCTCGAAGCTCAATGAGCTCAAGACCAGCGACGGAGTGTCGCTTTCGGCAAGCGAGAGCACGCTCAACTTTGCCGTATTCGTCATACTGATCGCATTCATGTTCGGCGTCGTGCTCGCGGTGGGCGCGATATTCTTAGCCGCTCCAGCCATCGCCTCCGACATCGAGTCCGGCCTGGTGCTCGCCGTATTCCCGCGGCCGATTCGGCGAAGTTCCGTCGTGCTGGGAAAATGGCTGGGACTCGCGGTCTTGCTAACGCTTTACACCTCGATCACCGCCACCCTTGAGCTGTTGATGATCGAGCGGGTGTGCGGTTATGTCCCGCCACACCCTGCCTTAGCAATAGTCTTCATCATCGGACAGAGTCTCGTATTGCTCAGCATCACCCTTGCTTGCAGCACTCGCCTTGCGCCGATGGCCTGTGGTGTGATCATCGTGGCGTTGTACGGTATTACCTGGATCGTCGGCATTGCCTCATCCGTGGGTGCGAGCTTCAACAATTCCTCTTTGGTTACGGCCGGGACAATCGTGAGCCTGGTGATACCCAGTGATGGGCTCTGGCGCGGCGCCGTATATAACCTTGAGCCGGCGGCGCTGCGCGCCGCGGGCCTTCGGTTCGATCCGCTGGCCGTCAGCGGCCCACCAACCGTCGCCTACATCCTATGGGCAGGCGGCTGGATTTGCGTGATGGTTGGCTGCGCGGTATGGAGTCTCAATCAGCGCGATCTGTAGGAATTGCGCCACGTCAGGCATATATGTAGAAACTTTCTCACTAAATGACCCGAATGGGTTAACTGTATCTACTTCACAACGGATGATTGTTGTGGATAAATAGTCGAAGCAGGCAACGTATCCGCCGGCGCAATAGGCTTCTTTGCGCATACGGTCTGATGGTTAGCGTTGACTGCCAAAGGCTGATATGACGGCTGCATTCCGCGCGTGGGGCAAAGGACGGCTTACGCTTCTCCAAACTTTCTCGCTCGTGAGTGCGGTCATTCTTACTATTATTGCCGTAGGATTGGCCAGGAACTTGCAAGCAATGCTGGAGAATTCCGCCCTCCAGCAGGAGTCGGCACTTGCAATCGGCGAGGCGCAAACCTTACTCCACAGCGGACTGCTGACCCGCGCCGCGACCGGCGACCTCTCGCCTCTTGATTTGCGAAGGCTGGCCATGTACACGCAGCAGAATATGGGATACGTGCATGACGTGCGCGTTAAGGTTTGGAGTCGCAACGGCACCATCCTGTATTCGGACGCTAGTAAAGCCATCGGCGCTCATTTCGCGATCGACGGCGACCTGGCGGGCGTGCTATCCGGCCAGGTTCCCAGTGCATCAGATATTTCGGATTTATCGGCGCCTGAGAATGCCACCGAACGCAGCCAGTTTTCCAGCCTCCTCGAGGTGTATGTACCGATTCCCGGTGCGCCAGGATCTACGTCTAAGGTCGTTGGCGCCTATGAGATATACCACGATTTGACACAATTGAATGCCCAAGCGTCTACGATGCGCCGGACCGTTGCGATGAGTGTCGCCTTCGGCTTCGTGGTGCTCTACGTTTCGCTGTTTTTACTGGTACGCGGTGCGTCCCGGCGTCTGGTCAGGCAAGGCCGGGAGAACGTGCGGTTGCTCGAAGAGTCCCAACGACGTGAGGCGGGCGCACTGTTGCTGTATCGAGCGGGTGAGCAGCTACGCGCCGGTACCGACCGCGAAGGTGTACTCCAGGGGGTTCTGAATTCCGTCTGCGAGACGATGGGTTACGTCCGTTGCACGGTACTCCGGTACGACGCGAAGATCGAGACCCTCATTGCGACCAATCATGCGGGCGCGGCGCAGCTTGTCGCGCTTGGCCGGACTGTCCCGCTGGGTGTTGGTCTTACCGGACGGTGCGCGGCGCTCCGCACGGTGGTGCTCTCTTCAGAGCAGCAGAGCGGGTCCAGCGCGCTGCCTGAACAACCGGCAGCGGTCGAGGAAATTGCCCTACCGCTTCTTGCTGGGGACGAGCTGCTCGGCGTGCTTCATGTCATCGATCAGCACGGGGCCAGATTTGGCGATCGAGATCGTACGCTGCTCAGCGTCGTGGCCGATCAGGTGGCATTGGCTATGCAGAATTCAAACCTATTTGCCCAGCGAGAAAGTCTCTACCTGGCAACGCTCGACGCAATGGCTCGCACGATCGATGCTCGCGATCCGTACACCGCGGGTCATTCGCACCGTGTCGCCGGCTATTCCGTTGCCGTG
>JAQBPC010000550.1 GCA_028287725.1 Chloroflexota bacterium
GGTCCCTACCGGACCCGTCTATGTTTCCGCCAACTGGGCGCCTGGTCGAGCCACGGGCCGGGCGACCGCGGTCACCCTCTTTCCTGCCAGGCGCGGCGCTTCCCTTCGGGCGAGTACCCCAGTACTCCGTCCTCGCCGTCGCCCTCAGGCCGTCCCACGGCGGATCAGCTCGAGCGGCACCGTCTCGGCGATGTGTTCGGCGCTCTTGTCACGGATGATCTGCAGGAGGATGTCCGCGGCCTGGCGGCCCAGGTCGGTAAAGGGAATGCGGACGGTGCTCAGGGGTGGCACCAGCTCTTGCGAGAGTGGCACGTCGTCGAACCCGAGCACCGCGACATCCTCGGGTATGCGGCGTCCGTGCTCGCGTAAGACCTCGATCACGCTGAGGGCCAGATGGTCGTTCGCCGCGAACACCGCCGTTGGCGGGTCGCACAAGCTCAGCAATTTGCGCGACCCGGCCAGGGCCTCGGCCGGCAGCCAGCTACCCCCCTGGATGAGATCCTCGTCGAGGGGCAAGCCCGCGACGTTCAGGGCTCGCCGGTATCCTGCCAGGCGGTCTCGCGCCGCCACCTGGCGCAGGTCGCCGGTCACGTGCGCGATCCGGCGGTGGCCCTGCTCGATGAGGTAGGTGGTCGCCGCGAAGGCGGCGCCCTCGTCGTCGTACGTGACGGAGCTGAAGCCGAAATGGGGGGCGCCCGCGCGCTCGATACACACGCACGGGACGCCCGCGGCGGCGATTATCTCCAGCACTTCGTCCGTGACCGGCGGTTCCTGGGCCAGGCGCACCACAACGCCGTCCACCCGCCCGCTGTGCAGCAGCTCGTGCAGACCCCTCAGATCCTCGCCAATTCCCAGCGGGTACGGCAGTATGTAGTGCCGTTTCGCTTGCAGGGCAAAGGTCAGGCCGGTCAGCACTCCGGCACCGTAGGGTGCGTAGAACGCGTTCTGCGGGTAATAGTCGTAGGAGATGAAGCCGATGGTCCTGGTCCGCTGCAAGCGGAGGCCGCGAGCCGCGGCGCTGGGGTGGTAGGACAGGGTCTCGATGGCGGCCAAAACGCGGCGGCGGGCGTCAGGTGAGGTCTGCCGCGGGCCGTTGTTGATCACGTACGAGACCACGGCCGTGGACACCCCGGCCAGTGCCGCGACGTCCCGGTGCGTGGCCCTCTTCTTCGGTCGCATAACCCTAGCTCTTGTTGGCGGGATGTCTATCCGCTTCTCGTATCCAGACGCGCATCTGTCCTGATTGGCGGTTGTCCCACATATGATACGGAATGGCGGTGAGGGAGGCGGGCGTCTGCGTAGGCGCCGCGTGACGATACAACATGCCATCCCAACCTGTCTCGTCGTCGACATATCCATCGCCGCGGAGCGTCACGATACTGCCCAGGAGCGCGGCATCTCTATGCGCGGCTATGGACGCTTCCGGATCAATGGACACGCGGTACAGCGCCACCGGATTGTCGACCTCTTCCAGACAGTAGATCAGCGGGCCGCGTTGCAGGGCGACGCAGCCGGCATCCGCGCTCACTCGCGGATGGGCGTAGACGCGCTGCACCGGCATGGGCAGGTCAAGCTCCACGACATCCCCATGTGCCCATGTCCGTGTGATGCGGGCATAGCCCTTGGAGACATGTTCGCCAAGGTTCACCTGCTCCCCGTTCACGAGCAACGTGGCGTCGCGGCACCACCCCGGCAGGCGCAGGCATACGGTAAACTCGGCGGGCTGGCTCGGCGACACGCGCAGTTTGACCTTGCCATCCCAGGGATAGTCGGTCTCCTGGCGCAGGGTAACCGGCTGGCCCTGCAAAGTCACCTGGGCGCTTCCCTGGATGTAGAGGTGAACTGCCACGCCGGACTCGTCGATTGAATAGATGTACTGGCCGAGCGAGGCGAGCAGCCGCGCCAAATTGGGCGGGCAGCAGGCGACGCCGAACCACTCCTTGCGCGTTACGTCGCCGCGACTCGCCAGAGGATTCTCGTAGAAGAAACGCGTGCCGTCCAGGGAGACGCCGCTGAGCACCCCGTTGTAGAGCGCTCGCTCCAGCACGTCGGCGTAGCGGCCATCGCCCTCGAGCTGTGCCATGCGATGCGCCCAAAACACCAGGCCGATCGCCGCGCAGGTCTCGGCGTAGGCACTCTCATTGGGCAGGTCGTAGTCGGCCGTGAAACCCTCGTTCTGCGCCGCCGAGCCATTGCCACCGGTCACATAGAGACGCTTGGCGCAGAGGTGATCCCACAGGCGCCGGCACGCCGCACGCAGGCTCTCGTCGCCGGTCTCGCCGGCCAGATCGGCCATGGCGGAATACAGATACATAGCCCGCACCGCGTGGCCGACCACCTCATGCTGTTCGCGGACAGGCAGGTGCGCTTGATTGTACTCGCGCGAGGCGCGCAGCGAGCCATGCGAGCGATGGTCCTCGTGGTAGCCGGGTGTGCCGCGACTGGCCGCCTCCAGGTCGAAATAGTATGGCTGCCGGCCGCGCTCGTCGATGAAATACTTGGCAAGCCGCAGGTAGCGCGTCTCGCCTGTTACGCGGTACAGCTTGATCAGCGCCAGCTCGATCTCCTCATGCCCACAATAACCGCGCTTCTGGCCGGGATCCCGGCCAAACACGGTGTCGATGTGGTCGGCATAGCGGCAGACCACGTCGAGCAGCGCTCGTTTTCCGGTCGCCTGGAAGTGCGCTACGCCGGCCTCGATCAGGTGGCCCGCGCAGTACAGCTCGTGCGCGTCGCGCAGGTCGGTCCAGCGTTCACCCGGTTTCACGACGGTGAAGTAGGTGTTCAGGTATCCGTCCGGTTGCTGCGCCGCCGCGAGCAGGGCGATCACCTCGTCGACCTGGTCATCGAGATCGGCATCGGGATGCGTGGTCAGGCTATAGCTG
>JAQBPC010000551.1 GCA_028287725.1 Chloroflexota bacterium
CTGCTGCCCGGCGCCACGGCGGGAACGGTGGTAGTGGCCGAGCACCAGACTGCGGGCCGCGGCCGCCTGCGCCGTCCCTGGATTGCGCCTTCCGGCAGTAGTTTGACGTTCACGGTGCTGCTGGCGCCTCGGGAAGTTCCCTGGGCCGTCGCAATGGCCGCGGGCCTTGCCGTGCAGGAGGTGCTGCACGGGGTTGGTATTGAAGCCACGCTCAAGTGGCCGAACGATGTGCTCATCGACGGACGGAAGTGCGCTGGAATCCTGATCGAAAGTAAGCCGGTCGACGGGGCATACTGGCTGCTCGTTGGCATCGGCTTGAATGTGCACAGCGCCGATCCCTCGATACCTACCGCGACATTTCTCGACGCGCACGCAAGCGAGCCGGTGTCCAGAGAAGATCTATTGGTGGCGTTGCTGGCGAGCCTTGAATCGTGGCTGCAGCGCGCCGCCACCCCTCACCAGGTGCGCGAGGAATGGCGCGCTCGTCTCGCGACTATCGGTCAGATGGTACAGGTGCAAACCCCGATCGGGCCGGTAAGCGGCACAGCAGAAGACGTGGCGGATGACGGCGCCTTGATTCTCAGGCTCCATGACGGATCGCGGAGGATTGTGCAGGCTGGAGACGTTACGCTGGCCGCGGCCCTGCCAAAAGCTGAATAAGCAGCTATCAATATAGGGCGAATGGGGGAGTAGCGGGTGATGCATATTGCGCGTAAGATATGCGTGAACTCAAGGAGTTGTGCGCATGTTCAAAATAGCGCTGGCCGCGATTGTCGTACTGGCAGCCGCAACGATACTGGGCTGGATCGGCTGGTTCTCCGACGTTGCGAATAACGTACATCAGGCCCTCTATGGCGCCCCACTCGCACATCCTAATGGCAACACAGCCGATCATTTAAACGACTGGCTCACCTTCCTGCCCACCGACTCTCTTACGCGTGCCGTCAGTGTCACTGGGTTCCTCGTCAGTCTCATGGTGCTCAGCTACCTGGTCAACATGTTGGCGATTCGCATGTCCAGAGCTCGAATTCGTCGCACTCAAGAGCGTGAGGCCCGCATCCGAACGATGAACTCCTACCACAAGACCTGAGCTTTCTCGACCGACGGACCGCATTCGCCACTGGTGGATAGATCGGGACCTCCCGCGGCCCAGGCGTGTTAGAGTGTGGCCATGAACGCCACTCCGGTACCGGGGTCGCCCGACTCACTCAGTTGTGACGAGGCGCTGAACCTCTATCTCGATCATTTGACTCTGCGAGGCAGAGCGCCGGCAACGATACGCACCTACGCGACCTCTATTGGCTCCTTCTTCGCCTTTCTCGCCGGTCGTGGCAAGGAGCCGGCGCGGACGCCGGTTACGGTCGTGCAGCTGTCGGACATTGCCGCGTTCCTGTTGTACGCTACCCGCGCAGGCCGAAAGCCGGCGACTCGCGCCGCGTACCTCACTGCACTTACGGCATTCTTTCGCTATCTGATCCTCAACCGGCAGTACCCCGGCACGGTGGAGGCGTTGCGCGCGCAACTTGGCGAGCTCACGGTCATGGGGGCGAAAGGCAGGCCGGCGCCCGACCAGCGGCTGCCGGCTCTGGTGCGCGGCGCGGACAGTGCTCTGCATGCGGCAAAGGGCGATCGCGCTCGCCTGGTCAGTGCGCGTAATCGAGCGATTTTGCATACGCTCATCGCCTCGGGGATGCGCGTCTCCGAAGTATCCAGCCTCTCGCGTCCCGACATAGATTGGGAGCGGGGGCAGGCGCTGATCTTAGGGAAGGGCGGGCGCCAGCGCCTGGTCTTCTTCTCACCGGAGGCCATCGCCGCGGTAAACCTGTATTTGGATATGCGCGGTGATGATGGGTTTACGCCACTGTTCCTGCACCACGACAATGCCCACGCGGCCCAGCTTGCCCGCGAGCGGGCGATGAAAGGCGAGGGAGAATCGCTCCGGCTGTCGCCGCGCCAGATCCAGAGCGTCGTGCGGGCGCTGGCGCGGAAGGAAGGCATCCGTGCCACTCCCCACACGTTCCGTCACTTCGTAGCCACCGAGCTGCTGAACGATGCCGGCGCCGACATCCGCGACGTGCAGGAGATCCTCGGTCACGCCAGCCTCGCCACAACCCAGATATACACGCACAAGGGCGCGACGCGTCTGGCCGCTACCGCGGCGCGGCGTTTCTCCAAGTAGCCTGCGTTCGGCCATCTGGACATAAGCGGGCTGAACCATGACCCTTCCCTTCGGGTGGGTACCCCCTTGGCGAGGACTGTGAGTCTCCCCGCCCTGAACGGCGGGGTTTCCAAGTCTTCGATCCAGCCTGCCCAGTTAGTGGCGATATCGGACCCGGCGAAGAAGAGCCGGCCCTCCGGCTTGCGGATCCCGTTTCCCCAGCGAGTAAGCTGTCCCGGACCGAAGCCTACCCAGGCGCTCTTCGCATAAGGGTCGGCACTCCAGTCGTGCGCGTCGACCTTCAATACGCGCGCTCCATCCATATAGGCGTCGACGTTGCGTTGGATAGCCTCGACGCCGTTCACGTCGAGCAGGCCTGGCCCGGGTCCAAAGCCCGGCATCAAGCTGCCTTCGAGCAGCTTGATGCTGGATTGCCAGCCAGAGCAGTCCCGGGCCCTGCCCGACGCCATAGAAACCGGGTGGCGCGCCTTCGACCAGGGCCCAGACTTTGACGGAGTGCTCGATATGCCCTTCTTGTGCCGCTTCCTGCCGCGCCGCCGTTTGACAGCGGATCGAAGCTGATGTCGCCGAGGGTATTGAGCGGTACCGCGACCACCGCTGCCCGAGCTGAGAAGTTCTCGCCGGCATGGGTGGTCACCGTGACGCCGCGCTCGGTCTGCGTGACACGGCGGACGGGGGTGTTCAGGCGAATGCGGGCGCCGGAGTCGCGCGCCATTGCCTCGATTGCCGATGACGTGCCGTCTCGCAGGACCTCGCTTTCGCCAAGAAACACGGAGATCACGCTGTAGTCGTAATCGGCGATCCAGGCAAACAAGCCAAGAGCTGGGATGCGTTCGATGGGGCACCCGAACACGCCCGCGACCCAGGCATTGACGCGCATAGCCGGCATGCAGGCACGTTCGCGTCGTTCCGCGGTCAGCGTAACAGCGCTGGTGGTAGGGGGACGTCCGACCTATCCGCGAGGCGCAGCGGGACCAGCAGTTTGAGGATAGGGGCGATAAGCCACTCAAGCCTGCCGCGGAGCGACCACACGAGCATCGTCGCGGCGAACGCTACAGCCGCCGATCCGAGGATGTCTCCTGGATAGTGCCGGCCCACGTAGATCCGAGCGAAGCTAATGAGCGCGGCCATCACCAACAATAGCACACCCCAGCGTCGCAGATAGATCAGCACTGGGAGCGCCAGTCCTATGACCAGGGTTGCATGGTCCGAGGGAAACGACGGATCGGATGAACCGCCCAGCAAGAGCGTGACAGCATGAGCGGCACTGGGACGAGGGCGTGCCCATGCATGGCTGATGACCTGATTGAGCCCAAGGCCAATCGCGGCGGTCAATAGCGCGTAGATCACGACCCGTCGCTCAAGTCCGCGCGTTGTTAACCGGCCAGGCAGAAACCAGATCAATGCCGCCACCAGCAGGGAGATCTCCGGACCCCAGGTCGCAAACGCCTTCATCACCGCGTCTGCTATGGCGTTGCGGCCGGCGAGGCCATTGATCGCCTTGAACAGCTGGTAATCCATACGGGCGCTCCACTACTCCTACTAGTCAATAAATATCCGCATCATGAAACGTATGTTACACGAAAGCATTGCAATCAGGCTGGACGATTGGGAGACTAAAGGCGTGAGAGATTTAGAGCGCTGGCTGTTACTGATTTACCGATTGCCGGCCGAGCCGCCATCGGCGCGCACGACTATCTGGCGAGAGACCAAGAAGCTGGGCGCCCTGGCGTTACAGCACGCGGTGTGTCTATTGGCGGATTCGGCGGAGCATCGTGCGGCCTATGCTCGCATCGCTCAACGCATCGAGGAATTCGGCGGCGAGGCCACGGTGCTGGAAACTTCATCGCCGGACGAGCAATGGCAGGACCGCACAATTGGCCGCTTCAATGCGGCTCGGGATGAAGAGTACGAAGAGGTAGTCGACGAGGCAGAGCGCTTCCGCGAGGAGATTGCGCGGGAGCGACGAAAGGGGAAGTTTACCTACGCGGAGCTTGAAGATGAGGAGAGCAACCTCGAGCGCCTGCGGAAATACCTCGCCCAGGTACAAGCGCGGGACACGTTTTCAGCGGCCGGGCTGGCGCGCGCCGTGGCCGAGGTGGAGAACTGTGCTGAGGTGCTCGAGGCATTTGCACAGGATATATATGAACGCCAGGGAAGTCAGGGCGATCCTGCGCATTAGCGGCGAAACTCTGCAAGCGTCCGGTCCCGACCTACAGCCTCGGCCGTCGTAGCCATGCCGCCAACACGACCGAGGCTAACCTGCTACGTCGGGCCTAGAGCGACGGTGTGGCG
>JAQBPC010000562.1 GCA_028287725.1 Chloroflexota bacterium
TGGAGACCAGGCACTGCGACGGAATCATCCTGCTTGGCGACATGCGCGACCACCAGGCGCTCCTGGCCGAGATCGACGCGACAATGCTCCCAGTGGTTGGACAGGGCCACGGCGAGGAGTCTCCTCAAATTCCCACCGTCAATGTGGACAGCCGGCGTGGCACCCGTGAGGCGCTGTCATACCTCCTTGAGCTTGGCCACCGCCGCATCGCCTATGTCGACAGCGGCTGGATCGGCGATTCGCTGCAGCGTCGTACTACCTATTTCGATTTCATGGCCGAGCACGGTCTTGCCGTCGAGGAAGGCTACTACCAGGGCGCGGGGACCGAGTGCGAGGATGGTCTGCGCGCGTGTCAGGCGTTACTTGCGCTGCCCCGGCCGCCTACCGCCATTTTCGCCGCTACCGATGCACTGGCGATCGGCGTTCTGAAGGCCGCTTGGGGTATGGGAGTGCGTGTGCCGAGCGATCTTTCGGTCGTGGGCTTCGATGATGTGCCAATGGCAGAATTCGTCGTGCCCTCGCTGACCACGCTGCGCCAACCACTCCGCGAACTTGCGCGCCTTGTTGTCCAGACCTTGGCCCGACGCATTGACGACCCCACGGCGCCTATCCCAGCCATCCAGGAGATTGCGCCAACGCTCGTAGTGCGGGAGTCCTGTGCGCCGTACGGAGCGCATTCCACGTGATACGCGACGACGCCCATTTGTCGCATTGCCCGCCAAGTTATCTCGGAATGGGCGTAACATGTAGCGTTTCCTGCTTATTGGTCACGGTTTGCCTGTATAAGACAAGCCCAGAACCCTGTATCAAGAGGAGCTACCGGTGAAAGACGAGGCGACACTGCACATCGAACTCCAGCGCGTTTCCCTACCGGATTTTGGCCGGCCGGACACTCGTCCTGACATCACCGCGCACGAATATGAGGCACGTGCAAGGAACCTGTACCAGCGATTGGGCATGGACTGGGTAGTAGTCTATGGTGATCGCGAACATCTTGCCAACATCGCCTACTTGAGCGGTTTTGACCCGCGTTTTGAGGAGGCGCTGCTGGTCCTCGGCGCTGACGACGCCCGTTGGCTTGTGGTGGGAAATGAGGGCCTGGGCCATGCCGTTGAGGCAAAGTTGCCGGCTCGCGTGACGCTTGCCCAGTCGCTGAGCTTGTGCGGCCAGCCGCGCGACACAGCGCCCCGCCTCGCGGACGTGCTACGGCAGATAGGGATCGGCCAAGGTGCGCGGATCGGCGTGGTAGGCTGGAAGTATCTGGAACATGACGAGACTGATCGCCCCTCGGCCCCAGCTTTCGTGCCTGCCATGCTTGTCAACGTGCTGAGCGAGTTGGTGGGGCAGGCCGCGAATCTGATCGACGGCACCGCGGCGATGATGAGCCCCGCGGATGGCCTACGCGCAGTCAACAGCGCCGCGCAAATCGCGGTCTGGGAATGGGGCGCGGTCCGTGCGTCGGAAGCCGTTCTGCGTATTGTGCGAGCGGCGCGCGCGGGGGCATCGGAGTATGAGGTAGTGCGGGCCATGGGCTATGAGGGTGATCCGCTATCAGCCCACGTACTCTTTGCCTCCGGATCTGGCGCCATCAATGGCCTGCGCAGCCCGGGCCCACGCCTACTGGCAGCCGGCGACGGCATTACCACGGGAGTCGGCTATTGGGGCGGCCTCTGTGCCAGGGCGGGCTTGCTAGTTGATGCAGTGGACCCCGAATTCATGGAGACCGTGGTCACGCCTTACTACCGGGCGGTCGCTACCTGGTACCACACCATGGACGTTGGGGTGCTCGGTGGCGCGATCGACGCCACCGTGCGCGGTGCGTTCGGCGACGCAACGTTCGGCCCACTGCTCAACCCAGGGCATCTGACCTCCTACGACGAGTGGGTACATTCGCCGATTCGCCCCGGCAGCACGGTCGCCATTGCCTCCGGCATGGCCCTGCAATGCGACATCATTCCGTCGCCTCTGCCTGCCGGACAGGCGCTCAACTGTGAAGATACCGTCGTCGTAGCTGACCCGGCCTTGCGAGCCGAACTCGCCGGCGCTTTTCCGCAATTGTGGTCACGTGTCCGGGCCCGACGTGCCTTCATGCACGATGCGCTTGGCCTGAAGCTAGCCGAGTCGCTATTGCCGCTCTCCAATGCTCCGGCATACCTGCCGCCGTTCTGGCTCGCACATGATTTGGTACCCATCGTGATCTCCTCCGACAGCTAGCTAGCCCACCGACACATGAAGCTGCTCTGTTCCGTCCTCACGCGCCGGTGTCGCCGCCCCGCAGCACCCTTGCGCCATGCTCGTGGAGACGGTCGCGCGCGCTACTCCTTGCTGGGAATTGCCGACTGCGCCCGCCGGATCCGCGCTTTCTATGTCCGGGACCTGGCGCATGAGATCTTGGCCTGTGGCTGGCTGTCTGTTACGGGTCCGTTCTTACGGCCGCTCCGCGCGGGCACCCCCTTCGACCAGACGCCGAACTTCGTGATCCGCAACAACGACGCCAAGTTTGGACCAGCATTCGCGCGAGCGGCCGAGGCATGCGGGTTCATTATCATGAGCGCAGCACTCCGGGCGCCCCTAGTGAAGGCCTCGTCGAGCACTGCCATGAGAGCGTCAGACGCGAGTGCGTGGAATATGTCCTCATTTCTGGGTGAGCGACAACTGCACCAGGTTCTACGGACTTCTGTGGGGAATTCAGCCGCGCCTGGCTGCACCAGGGCGACCATACACCGGTTTTGCGACAAACGGGTGGTACGATGGCCTTTCCGGCCAGGACAGGGATCTGCGTGGAGGCTAACAGAATGTCGGTTTGCCGAGGCAAGTCGCCGCGATCGATGCCTCTCAGCTTAATTCGCGCGGACTCGTCGCTCTTGCTTCAGAAGGAGG
>JAQBPC010000563.1 GCA_028287725.1 Chloroflexota bacterium
GAGCGTCAACCAACGTCTCGGCCATGATCTGGTAGCCGACGACATGCGGGTGCAAGCCGTCGTCCGCCAGGCCCTCGCGCAGGGTCAGGCCGTCGTCACCAACCAACCGGCTGTGGTAATCGATCCACACGGCGCCCGATTGAGACGCCAGCTCGTGCAACCTGGCGTTTGCTCGTTTGAGCAGCGCGTTGCGCTCCGCCGTATTCCCATTGAAGGGGACATCGGTCGGCAGAAGACTGCAAAGTGCTACCTGGATCGCGTTTTCGCGCGCAAGGGTAACCATGGCGGTAATATCGTCGACGATCTCGTTCTCGATTGCAGTGGGCGTGCGACGCATGGGCACATCCCATTCGTCTAGGTCCCATGTGTTGTTCACGCCGATGCACAGCACCAGGAGGCTTGGGCGAAGCTGCAACACGTCGCTCTCGAACCGGCGCCGCACAAACGGGGTACGGTCGCCGCCGATGCCCCGATTCACGACCATACCGCGGGCGCCCTTGAAAAACACATCAAGCGCCCACATATCCGTGATCGAGTCACCCAGGAACACGGCATCAATCGGTGCGCCGGATGCGAGCAGCGCCTCATTGTGGTAATCGAACACGCCACGCCGGCGATCTGCCATGGCCTCTACGCCAAATTCTCCCGGTCGAATCATCCGAGGTCGCTTCAACAGTCTTGCCCCTCTCCTGCCCACCGCCCAGACCAACCTGGGCAACTCTGCCATCACCGTACTGAAAGTCAGTCGAAATGCGTGCGAAGCCACGGCTTTGACCAACACCACCATGCGTTTGGCCAAGGCGCTGATAGAAAGCCTGATTGAGTATGAGATACGGTTGCAGTGTAACATGACCGACTCGCACTGCCGCGCTGTCGCGTACCGCAAGTCGCCAGGGGTGGAGACCCTTCTCGAGGGCGGCACCTACAGGGCTGTCAGGACGCATCGTTTAACGAGGGCTCGTCCCGGCGTGGGTCTCATACACCCAGTTGATGGTCTTTGCGGCAAGGCGCGAGTACGCTTCAACCGCCAGCTTCAAGTGCTCCTCGGGCGTATCCTCGAGCGGGCTATGGCTGATACCGTTGGTGCTGGAAACGAACATCATCGTCGTGGGGAGCAAGCGGGCCATCTCGGCGGCGTCATGCAGAGGGCCGCTGGGCAGTGAGTGTTCCGTGCCGGTTACGTCGCAGCACGACTCGCGCGCGAAATCCACCAGCGTAGTGTGGAACGGGATCGGCTCGATACGCCACAGCTGTTCCCAGGTGACGGTTGTTCCGTCCTCACTCGCAATTCGATTGGCGGACGCTTTCGCATCGGCCAGCATGGCCGCGAGAGTGCCGGCATCGAGCGCACGTTGATCGAGCGATACGTTGCACACTCCCGCGATCGCCGTAACGATCCCCGGCTCCACGCTAACCACCCCTGATGTCGCGACACCGCCGTGCTTGATCGCGCCGTCGCGGGCCTCGAGCGCAAACCGCGCAGCCGAGAGTAACGCGTCGTGCCTGAGGGCCATCGGCGTGGATCCGGCATGGCTTGCGCGTCCTTCAAAGCGGACTGAGTGCCGTTCTACACCGAAGGTGCCGAGCACTGCGCCAAGCGAGAGTCCCATCTGCTCCAGCACTGGTCCTTGCTCGATGTGCAGCTCAAGATAGGCATCGATATCCTTCAGCCTGTTGCCGGCCTCGGGCATCCGGTCGAGCTCGACGCCGCAAGCGGCAAGCGCATCCGGAAGCGCCGTCCCATCACGGTCGCGCAGGCCGCGCACCTTCTCGATATCAAGGGTGCCGGCGGCAGCACTGGAGCCGAGGAGACTGCGGCCAAAGCGCGCGCCCTCTTCGTCTGCCCAATCGACAAGCCGCAGCGTCACCGGCGGTGCCGAGCCCGACCACTGTCGCAATATCTCGAGGGCGGTCACCACGCCGAGCGCGCCGTCCAACCATCCGCCGTGAGGTACGGAGTCGATGTGAGAACCAACCACGACGACCGGCGACGTCTGACCCTTGATCTCCGCCCAAACGTTCCCCGCCTCGTCGCTCTGCACGGTACACGGCAACTCGGACAATTTCCCGCGAAACCATTCGCGCGCCTTCTGCCATTCGGGACTCCAGCATACGCGGCGTGCGCCGTCCGGCCCGCCGGTTAGCGCAGCGAGCTCTCGCAGATTGGCAATGACGCGATTGGGTTCGGCAGGTCGCCGGATTGCATCTTCCACTCGAGCTTCGGATCCCGCCATCTTCGTTTCCTCCCTCTTTCGCTCCTGCACCTGCGCTTGTTGTACCACGCACTGTCGCTGGCGCACTAGAAGATGATTTGCCAACCGCGACCAGTGCTCACTGCATCTGGCGAGCCGTTCAATTCGCTATCTGGACGCGCCGTCTCCAGCGCTTGTGGAAAGCCGAACCATCGCATCATCCGCAAATGGTGGCAGTTACGTCGTAAGCCAGGTTTCCAGAGGGCTATTTCCCCGTACTAGTTAGGTTTTTCGCCCCATTCCAACGTCCGGATGGTCAGCGCTAATCTCTCAAGCACGAGAATAGCGTAAGGAGTCTAACTCTCGAAGGTCATACACAAGGGAGTGCGGAAGGTGAACGATCCAAAGACCGGCACCGCGACAAGGCAAGATCAGCAGAGCATGGGCCAGCAGGGTAAGTACCCTTCTTCATCGCCAACGGGTGCGGATAACAGAATCTACGACATGGTGAGCGTGGATTACCACGCGACCAAAGAGGGATGGCACTGCATCCAATACATCCAGGACGCGCAGCAAATGGGCGACCAGGAGCTGGCACAGTTCTTCCAGCAGGTTCAGCAAGAAGATCAACAGCGCACCATGCGCGTACAGCAACTGCTGGCCTCCCGTCTGCCTCATTAGCAAACGAGCGCCGGGGCTTCTGCCCATGCTCATGCCCTGAATCGAAGCAAATCCGCACACGAGTCGCCGGAGTCATGAGGCCCGGCGACTCGTTCAGGTCATCCGTGAGAAGATGGGGCGTTGCGGCTCGAAGACCCCATTGTCAGCCGTATCGAAAAGTCGCAGTCCATGGAATGAGGGAGCGCCATGCATGACACCAGCGTGACCAAGGTCAGCGCGCGATTCGCGCCTAAAGGGGAGTTGGGACAGAAGTACCTGGTTGCCGGTATTAGCCTTTCGATGAGACTGTGGGAAAACGAGCAGCCGGGGCCAGAAAAGCCGGCGACCCAGAGGAACTATGAAACGGCAGGCTACGTGATCGGCGGACGGGCCGAGTTACACCTGGAAGGCCAGATGGTGTTGCTCGAGCCGGGCGATGCCTGGATCGTGCCGAAAGACGCATTGCATTCGTACAGGGTGATCGAGCCGTTCACGGCGGTGGAAGCGACCCACCCTCCCGCGGAAGTACACGGGCGGGACAAGGGATAGCGCGCTAGGTGGGTAAGTCAATCGGCTTGCGGCGAAGGTGCAACGCGCCCTTTGCCTACGCCCTGATTCGCACTCCCTTCGGATCCCACAGCGGCTCGGCTGCTACCGTCGCCGATATCCATTCACCGAATATCTCGACCTCAAGTTGATGGCCGACCTGTGCTTCCGCTATCGGCAGATAGGCGTAGGCGATACGCTGCTGTACGGTGTACCCATAGCCGCCACTTGTCACACGTCCGACGATACGTGACCCGCTGCGTACCGGCTCGCCGGTCAGTGCCACCGCTTCGGGAATGCCAAGCACAAGGCAGCAGAGCTTCCGCGTTGGTCCTGCTTCGCGCGCGGCAAGCAATGCCGCCTTCCCGATGAAATCCGTGCTTTTCTTCAAGCGGACGGCGAAGCCCAATCCTGCTTCATAGGGATTTGTCTCGGGCGAGATGTCCGAACTCCAGACCCGGTACCCTTTCTCCAGCCGCAGCGAGTCGATTGCCCGGTACCCACCGGCTACCATGCCATAGGGTTTCCCGGCTTCGCAAAGCGTATCCCACAGCCGCACAGCGAACTCCGACGGGCAATAGAATTCCCAGCCTAGCTCACCGACATACGTGACCCGCACGGCAAGGCACGGCACGTCGCCAATTTCGATCTCCTGCGCGGTGAGGAACGGAAAGGCCTCATTGCTGACGTCGGCGCGCGTCACACCGGAAACGATGTCCCGCGCACGCGGACCCCAGACGCCGAGACAGGCATACATCGATGTCACGTCGGCGATGCGGACATCCCGACCACCGTGTCCGCCGCGTGCCAGATTTCGCCGCAGCCAGGCTATGTCGTGCTGGCCGAACGCCGTTCCGGTGATCAAGCGATATCGGTCCTCCGCGAGTCTGGTGATCGTCACATCGCACTCGATGCCGCCACGCTCGTTCAGCAGCTGGGTATATATCACAGTACCCACCGGCCGGTCCATGTCATTGGCACATAAATACTGCAGGTAGGGCACGACGTCCGTGCCGCTGATTTCTACCTTGGCAAACGATGTCTCGTCGAAGATGGCCGCCCGCTCGCGGGCACCCTGATGTTCGGCGGCTATTGCCGGCGACCAATGCTGCCCAGCCCAGCCGCGTGGCCGCAGGGCGCCCGAGCCGGCCTGCGCGTTCGACTCGAACCAATTGACGCGTTCCCAACCGGACTTCTCGCCAAAGACCGCGCCGAACTCCTGCAAGCGGCCATAAACCGGCGAAAGGCGCAGTGGTCGTCCCGCCTCGCGCTCGTGGTTGGGGTAGGTGATGTCGTAGTACGTCGCATACACCTCATAGGTGCGCGCCAATGCGTAGCGCTGGCTGCGATAGTGGGCGCCGAATCGGCGAATATCCATCTTCCACAGGTCCAGGCTCGGCGTACCTTCGACCACCCACTCAGCCAGCATCGTCCCGATGCCGCCGGCGCCTGCAATACCATGCGCACAGAAGCCCGCGGCGACGAAGAGGCCGTCGACGGATGACTCACCCAGAATGAATTCGCCGTCCGGCGTGAAGGCCTCCGGGCCGTTTACAAAGCGGACCACATCCGCCGTCTCCATGGCGGGCACCCGCTTGATCGCCCCTTCCATGATTTCGACGAAGCGCTCGTGGTCGGGGTTCAGCAGCTTTCCGTTGAAGTTGGCCGGCACGCCGTTGAGGCTCCAGGGCTTTGGGTTTCGCTCGTAACCCCCCATGAGCAGGCCGCCGGCCTCCTGGCGGAAATACACCAGGTTATCGGGGTCGCGCAACTGCGGCAGGCGCGCGTCTATGCCCTCCAACTCTCCAGTCAAGAGATACTGGTGCTCCATGGGGATGATCGGCACATTGACCCCCGCCAACCGTGCCAGCTCCGGTGTATACATGCCGCCGGCGATCACCACGACATCCGTCGAGATGTTGCCTTTATCGGTCACGACGCCGGTGACCCGACCGTTCTTTTTGCTGATGCCCAACACCCTGGTATTCGTGTAGATCGCGGCGCCTCGGCTGCGAGCGCCACGTGCCAGCGCCAGGGCAAGGTTGCTTGGATCCAGATAACCGTCCGTCGGCATGTATACCCCACCAAGCACGCCGTCCGAGACCATGGGTGGGAAAAGGCGCTGGGCCTCTTCCGCGCTGATCAACTCCACGGGGAGCCCAAAGGTCTTCGCCCAGCCGGCTTGACGTCGCAGCTCTTCCATGCGCGGGGTCGTCGAGGCGATGCGCAGGCTGCCCACCTCGCGCCAACCCGGGTCAATGCCCGTTTCCGCGGCCAGCCGGCGGTACAGCTCGACGCTGTACATCATCATTTTGGTCAGTGGAACGGAAGATCGGAGCTGGCCCACCAGACCCGCGGAATGGAACGTCGAGCCACTTGTGAGGTCGCTGCGATCCAGCAAAACGATGTCGGTCCAGCCGAGCGCGGTCAGGTGGTAGGCGATACTCGTGCCACCTACCCCGCCGCCAATGATTACCGCCCGCGCATGTTCCAGCATTGCGAAACGATCCTCTCAACACGCGACAAAACTCGGCAACTTGCAGCAGTTCTCGAACCAGCCGATGGGTGCATACACAGCCTCGGTTACCTGTGTTGCTAGCTACTTAAGGTCTTCGTGGGCCTTGAAATGGTTGGCGATGTTCCAGAGAAAGTATCGCGGCCCCGCCCCCGTGAGACCGCGGCCAGGCCACAAATGATGATACATGCGGCGTTTACCGGCAAGCCCGCGATGAGGTGCGATAGCGGCTTATACGACTAGGCAGACGATGCCGCCAAGCAGCGCGAAGGCGCCGCCCACGCGCAGTCCGGCGCCTTCGCGCTCCCCAAGGCGGAGGACGCTCCATAGCGTCACCAGCACGATGGCCGATTCCCTCACAGGCGCGACTACCAATAATGGCGCTATGCTGAGTGCGGTCAGCACCAGAAAATACGGCACTGCCATCATCATGCCGAGCGTAAAGTCCTGAAGCCGGCTCGACCTATCCGCGCCATCTACACGTGCCCTGATATCCAGGCTCAGGGGTGCCGTGTCGCGGCGGGGGTCGAACCGTACCCAAAGCACCAGCAGTGTCGCGCTGACTGTCCAGACTGCCCACCCATACTGCCACGGTGAGATAAGCCGGGTGCCGACCGAATTGACCGCCGAATATGACGCGATCGCCGCCCCGGTCAGCAAAGCGAATCCGGTGGCCGCGCCCGCACCTGAGGGGCGCCGGACGGCCCATATCCCCGCTAGCACCAGAGCTATGCCAAGGTATCCCGCGGGGCTCAACCGCTCCCCCAATAGGAGCCCGGCCACGATGGCGAGGAGGGGAGCGGTTCCTCGAGCAAGCGGATAGACCAGGGAAAGGTCACCGCGCCGGTATGCCGCCGATAGGAAATTGAAGTACGCGAACTCCCCCAGGGCGGACAACGCTACCAACAGCAATGCCTCGGGCGGGAAACTTGGGCGCCCAGCCGCTAGCCATACCAGCGCGCCCGCCGGGGAAATCCACAGCGCGGACGCAGCCATTGCCCTGCCCGTAGCCTTCAAGGGGTCGCCGGCCGACTTGAGCCGCACGTTCCACATCGCGTGCAGCCCGGCCGCCGCCAAAGCCAGGGCGACCGCCTGGACAATCATGGATT
>JAQBPC010000565.1 GCA_028287725.1 Chloroflexota bacterium
GTAACGTCGGCCCCGGCAAACGCTGCGTCGCTATCCCCGTGCTTCCGGACCCAGGTAAAGGCGGTGTTGTTCGGCACGCTGTCGTACAGTTGAGGAGCGCCAGGAGCGATCGCGGCCACCACGCCGACGACGGCCGGGAGCGGCTCGTAGGATACGTCAATGAGGTCGACCGCATCCTGCGCGATATAGGGATCTTTGGCCACCACAACGGCGATCGCCTGTCCAACGTGCCGCACGTAATCGGTGGCGAGGATCGGCGTAGCAATAGGCGCCATACCCGCTGGGATGCCCCCGCCCTCCCCACCGTGGGGCATTGGCTCGACGAGCGACAAGTAGCCGGCATCGCTTACCACCGCGATAACCCCTGGCAGCGCCTCGGCAGCGGTCGTATCAATAGCGGTGATACGCGCATGTGCCTGCGTGCTTCGCACGATCGCTACGTGGCCGATGTCGCTCAACCGAAGATCGTCGACATAGGTCGATCGGCCGGTAATCAGCCGTGGATCTTCCTTGCGCTTGACCCGAGCACCTACTTGCCTCATATAAACCATTAGATCTTCCTCATTCTAAAGCGCGGCAGGCGGCGTCTAAGCGTTTGCACCTTTGTATCACGAATGGCAGTGGGCGCGCCAGCTATCAAGCATGCGATTATGGCGGCCGTTCCACCTATATGACGCCGTATCGCCGTCCATGCGCGGCCGCCATTTCCCCTTTAGGATACCCGCGAGTCTGCTGCCCGGGCGCAGTCCCCAGCCTACCTCCACCCCAGGCCTGAGGTGGCGCGGCCGTAGTTGGAGCGGGAGCCAAGCCAAGCGTCGATCGCGTAGCCACGTTGCTCCCAGTAGCCCGGGACGCGGTTGGTGTTCAGCGTGATCCTGTTTACCCACTTGATGTACTTGAAACCGTACATGTCGGGGATGACCAGCCGCAAAGGATACCCCTGCTCGGCTGAGAGCGGCTTGTCGTTCAGCGCGTAGCCCAGCAACACATTCGAGAGATTGGCTTGCTGCATGTCAAGGCTCTCGGTGTACTCGCCGTCCGCCGAGGCCATCAACACATACTTTGCCCGTGGATGCGGGTTGACCGCGGTCAGGAAGTCGCTCATCTTCACGCCTGTCCAGGCGACTTTCGGCACAGTCCAGCCCGTCACGCAGTGGAAGTCGCGTACCACGCGCGTCCGCGGCATGGCTCGAATGTCGTCAAGCGTAAAGGTTAGCGGCGTTTTGACCATGCCGCCGACAGTCAAGCGGTAGTTTTTCTCTGTGAGACGCGGGATACCTCCGGTCGTGTAGATGTAGAAGCCATTAACGGTGAAAGTCGAAGCAATGAAGTGGAAGCCCGGCAACTTCCGAAGGTTAATCGCCAGCCCTGCCACACCCGCCAGCACCGCGCCCACGAACACGCGCCGGCCGACGTGTAGCGGCTGCGGCTGCCTGGGGTCCATGTCCGGGCCCTCCTGGCTTTCTACGTTTCGCCGTGGGCCGGCGTGTAACGGTACCTAGTATCGCCTGGTTACGCATAATCCGCCAGGCATACCGGACTGGCGGTCTCGCTTTGAGGCTCTACTAACGGTACGCGTTACACGCCGTGCAGGATTGGTGGCGCCCAGCCCTGGGTTGAAACCTGTCATCGAGGCCGATTGCTCGGGTGAAGATGGCTCGTCCGCGCAGCACAGGGTGCTGTCCCGGGCCACCCCGATTCCGTTGCCAGGCTGTATGTCCTTAACCTACAGTCGTCGCCTATCGCGTCGCCGTTGGGGTCGGCTTCACGCATATCCCTGCGGCTGACAGAGCATGGTCAGGACCAGGCCGTCCGGCCCCTGCACGTCCACGCCCGTGACGAGATGGTAGCGCACGATCTGCTCAAACTCGTGGCCGGTGTGCTCGGCCTCCGCCTGCCACGCCGCTATCTGCGCCTCGCTGGCATGGAAGGTCGCGCTGCCATCCGGGTTCTGCTCCCAGCGCCCGGCCAGCTCGTATCGCAGCTGTGGCTTGGCCAAGGCGTCCGCCTGCTGTGTGCCGCGAACGGAGAAACTCCAGTCCTTACCGTTAAAGATCACGTTCTCCTGACCGGAGAACCGTTGCTCGTTGTTCATTACCTACTCCGTCTGTGATGTGGTCGCGCTAGCTCGCTAACATGGCGTGCGCCGTGGTGCACGCCGCCCGGAATTACCCCATCTGCCGGGCCAAATGAACTCGCCATGGGGGCCCTGACTTGTTTCCTGCCGAGCACATTATGACCGGCAGATTTTGGGCCATCTCGGTCCATTGGTGACACATAGCTACAGTGCCATACGTTAACTCTGCCGTAGGAGATGTGATAGGAAAATAGTACTTTTGGCATATCCAATTGGCAGCGACTGGCCCGGTTGGGGGATAATCGGGCGGGCCCCTCCGCCTGGATTTATGCGCTCTCACGCAGGCGACGCGACAGCCGGTCGGGCGGCTGAGGTCACGCGGGCATGATGTAGACTGAGTTGGCAGGAAAACGGCGTCAGCGTCGACAGGCCCGTCGCGGACTGCCCGATGGGCTGTTCGCCATGAGCATCGGGGCCGCCGCATCCTGGGAGAGGCGAAACACTGGCGCTCAACATGCGTAACGCACAGGTGCCGGCGCTGCTGAACGCGCCGCTCGGCATCCAGATGGTGGTCCGCAGCCTCGAGGAGGCCCGCCGCGAGGGCTACCGCGTGCTCTCCGCCGAACGCCTCTCCGAGCTCGCCGTCAGATGTGGTCTTGAACTCTCCCCATATTTCCCCGACTACCAGGAGCGCGTCCGCGCCCTGCTTGCCCGGGCCCCATCGCTCCAGCGCGAGGCAGAGCAGCTGCTCGCCATACCCGGCACCGCCGACTGGTTTGCCGACCTGGATCGGGGGCGGCAAGCGTGGATTTCCCCTGACGGACGCCCGCCGCTCGGCCCGAGCGGATTTCACCCGGACCTACGGCCTTTCGGCAGTGATGTGGCCAAGCCCCTGGCGACGCTGTGGACCTCCACCAGTGCCGGCCGCTGCCCGAGCAGCTGGATCTCCTACTTGCGCTACGGCGGGGAGCAACGCCCGCCGCCCTACCATCCCTGGCGCCTCGCGGTTGATGCCGCGGCCCAGGTGTACGAGATCCACGGGCCGGAGGCATGGCAGGCGCTCTGCTTGGACTATCCGAAATGCACGCTCGACGGCGCCGTCATTCCTGACTGGGAAGCCGTGGCCAAGCGGTGGGACGGCGTCCATCTGTCGATGGGTGGGCTGCTCACCGCTCAAGGCGTGAGTAGGGGCGGGCCGGGGGCACGGACGCAGCTCGCCGGCTGGGACGTCGAGTCCACGGTGTGGCTCCGCTGGGTCTTCGAGGGTGTGGAGCGCTTGCCGGATGTGGAGTAAAAGCGCATCGCCCGCGCGCCGGTTGACCCAGAAGGTCCGGCGCGCGGGCGATGCGTTCGTGTGTAGTCAACCGCAAGATTTGTTTGGGCGCCCCGCTGAGGACTGGCTTACTCAGCGTTGGGGTGAGCGTGGCGGTGGTGGTCCTACTGTTCGGAACTACTTTCCTAACCGTCTGGTGGGACGGGCGGCGTGTGTACCTGCACGACGCTACAACCAGCCGCGCTGCTTGAGGACCTGCCGGCCAAGCTGGCCGAGCGTCACCACGTTTGGCGTGCCTGCCAGTTCGGGATGGTACTCCAAGCGAGCATTCTGGAAGTACTGCACCAGGTAGGTGCGGCCGGTGCCGTCGCCGTTTTGCTCGTACAGCGGCTGGGATATGGGACTGCCGAAGAGCCGGCTACCTTTGTGCGTGCGCCAGTAGCTGAGGAATCGGCCGCTGAGGCTCTGGTGCGTGGCCGCAAACCACATCTGACCGGCCGGCGGGCAGCACCCTACCGTTGCGAAGTGCCGCCCTGAGGTCAGCCATGAGCCAAGCGGTGTGATACTGACGCGGCCGTTGGCGTATGCCAGGCGCGATCGCTCAAAGTACTGGACGACCTGCCCGTTTTCGCCAAATTGTTCGGTCAGGGGAAGTCCGAAGACCTTCAGCCCACCGTTGGCGTCGTAGAAGGTGAGAAACGCGCCGCGCAAGGTGTGGCTGGTCGCCGGGTAGTACCGAGCGCCGGCCCCGTTCTGGGGCGAGGGCACCGGATCGGTAGGCCGGGCATTGCGCACCGTGGCTACCAGCACATTGATTTGGTGCCCATATAGGGCATAGGAAGTTTCCCAGGTGGCGCCATGATCTGAACTGATGTTCAGCCCGTTGTCGTCGCCCGCGATGATGTGGCCCCGTTGTCCGGGGTCGAAGGCGATCGCATTGGCAAAAAAAGCCGACGCACTCGCGGCCAGGGTCCAGCTAGTCCCGCCATCGGTTGAGCGATAAATGTGGCCTCCCTGACTGGCCGCGATAATATTGGCGCCGTTCTGGGGATCGACGGCCACCGATCTGAAGTCGACGTTGTCGCCTATGCCGCGCTGGGTCCGCTGCCATGTGTTCGCGCCGTCGATTGTTTCATACAGGCCACTGGAGGTGGCGGCAAACGCGACATTTGGATTTGCGGGATTGAATTCCAGGCCATACACGGCGCCCATATCGGAATTGCCGGTCGGCGTCCAGGTGCTGCCGTGGTCGGCCGATTTCACCGCACCCCAGACGGTGGAATCGGCCAGCAAGATCCTGGAATCATGAGGGTTCGCGGCGATGGTTTCTACTGACGTCAATACATCGCCGTAGATATGCGTCCAGGTGCCGCCGCCGTCAACGCTCTCCTCAACCCCATCCCCTCCGTCGACCGTATACACCGTCTGAGGGTCATGGGGATCGATCGCTATGCCGGTGATGTCGGACGTTGCCAACGCATAGTCTCCACCATTGGCGGGCTGCCAGGTCGACCCGGCGTTCCGGGAGACATACAGCCCGTTGTCCCAGACTCCGGCGTAGACAACGTTAGGGTTGGACGGCGCCACCGCCAATGCCCTGATATTGGCCTGTGCTGGCAGGCCGCCGGTTGCGGAGCGCCACGTGCCGCCACCATCGATGCTGCGGTACAGACCGTCGACCGTGCCGGCGAAAAAGACACCGTGTACCACGGATCGGCTGACATCCGCTCGCGCCACGCCGAGGGACGGCAGCGCGGCGGCCACCGAGGCCGCGAGCATGACCAGACTGGCACCTTTGCGTAGATTCATGTCCTCCTCCTTCACTGACTATGCGTTTCCATCGCGCTCTCAATGTAAGCGGCCGGGTTGTCCGCGGCATGATGCAAAACTCATGCTTATACGCGGGACTACCGGCACCGCATGGTTTCACACCATCGGCCGATTGCCCTGCCTTAGGGGTGGCCGCTCCAAGAGTGCAGGGGTGCCGGCCGCCAGGGGAGAAGTTGCCGGCTGCCCGCATATGTGCCGCCAGCGCGGCCGGTACAAGTGCTATGCTGATCGGAGTATGAGCGCAGTGAGATAAGGGAAAGCACGCGGTGATAGACGAGGAACCTACTGGTAACGAGCATGCCCCTGAAGGGATGACGGCCCCGGATATAGCGGGTACCGGAGCAGCCGTGCCCTCTCCCACCGCACTGCCGGCAGGGCCCGTGCTGGTGGTGGCGGCGCACCATGACGATGCCGAATTCGGCTGCGGCGGCGCCATGGCCCGGCTGGTCGCGGAGGGGCGCCGCGTGGTGGTTGCGATAGTGACGGACGGCAGCGAAGGAGGCGAGGACCCGTCTATGCCGGATGAGGTATTGCGCGAGCAGCGTGAGGCCGAGCAACGCGCCGCGTCGGTCGAATTAGGCGTCACCGAGGTCGTGTTCCTGCGCTTCCCCGACGGGCGGCTGGAGAC
>JAQBPC010000571.1 GCA_028287725.1 Chloroflexota bacterium
GGTCCAACGCGGAAAAGTGAGTTGTCTCGTCCGGAATTACGGTTGTCTCGCTCATTGCCGCGGAGCCTCCACGATCCACGTTGCCGTGCGACCCCGGTCGAAGGTCGCCGGCGCATCCACTGGCATGTCCACCGTCAAATTCCCCTGCCGCCGTCGACCTCGAAGGCGACACCGGTGATGATGCTGGCGGCGTCGGAGGCCAGGTACAAGGCGGCCGCGGCGATATCCTCCGGCACGATCAGGCGGCCGAGCGGGACACTGGCCATGAACCGTTCCTCGATCTCGGCCTGGCTTCCGCTGATAGCGAACTTGGAAATCATCGGCGTGCGTGCCGGGCCCGGACAGATTGCATTGACCCGCACCTTATATGGCGCCAGCTCCAGGGCCAGCGCCTTCACCAGACCGACAGCGCCGGTCTTGGAGGCGACATAGGCGGAGAGGCCGGGCCGAGGCCGGATGGCGGCGATCGAGGCGGTGACGAGCATCACACCGCTCTCTTGCCGCTTCATGATCGGGGCGACGAGCTGAAAGCCGAGAAACAGGGCGGTGAGATTGACGGCGATGATCCGGCCCCACTCCTCGAGAGGAATCTCCTCGATGGGGCGGGCGGCCTGCGGCACGCCGGCATTCTGAAAGAACACATCCAGGCGGCCGAACCGCCGCATGGTGGTGTCGATGATGCGCGTGACATCCGCCGGACTGGAAACGTCGCCGGCGAGCGCGAGGCCCTGGTCTTGTGCCATCTCGCCGACAACGGTCTCGGCGGCCACCTGGTCGATGTCCACCGCGACAACGTGATCGCCTTCGCGCGCGAAGCTCAGGGCACTAGCGCGCCCGATACCGGAACCGGCACCCGTCACCAACACAATTCGCGGCTCTGCCACCGAGAATGCTCCTTTCGGCACCCGACGTGCGACGTCACATCGGCTCTTCTGTCATAGAAAGAGAACGAGCGCCCGCGCAGCAGACGGCTAACGCGCCGTACGCATACGGAGGTGGTACAACTACGGCATAGCGGTAGTTGCGCGGCGGCTGTTACCACACGATACAGCAAACGGGGGAGCGGCTGTGGAAGTGGGGTAGCAATTGACAAGCGAGACGAACTCGACCTATGATTAACCATCGCGCTCGGGCCATAAACTGTACTAATCCTATCGATTTAATTGTTTTACTCGCCGCGTCCATGGTGGTCAGCCTCGTGCCGTCGAACGGAATCGTGGACCGGGCCTAAGGCTGTGCCGCCGCATGCATGCTCGACCAGCTTGGCCGGCGAGCGCGTTTCTCGGCCGTGCCCGCGAGCACCGATCGTCCCGGCGCAAACCTTTGCGCCGGTGTTAAACCCGCGATGGAAATCAGAAGGGACAACCGATGAGTCACGCTAAGACCCCGCTCATCCGGCGCACCGCGATCCTTGGCACGCTGTTAACGGCATCGTTGCTTGCGCCCGGCCTGGCGCACGGCCCGACCCATGCGGCCGGCACGACAACGCTGACCGTCGCCCTCAACCCCGAGCCTGACACCCTCGACCCGCAGAAAACAGGGACGGCCGTCACCTCATCGATCGCCGCCTACTTCGGCGACACGCTGGTGGCCCTGAGCCCGAAGAACCAGATCGTACCCGACCTGGCAAAAAGCTGGACTGTCTCCAAGGATGGCCTGACCTACGCGTTCAACCTGCGCCAGGACGTGAGCTTCCAGGACGGCACGCCGCTGAACGCCGCCGCCTACGTGGCCACCTTCAAGCGCCTTCTCGACCCTGCCACCAAGGCAGCCGTGGAATTAGGTCAGCTCCCGTCGATCGCCGCGGTCACCGAGACCGGGAAGTACAGCTTCTCGATCAAGATCAAAGCTCCCTCTGCCTTCTTCCTCTATAATCTCAGCGATAGCAACTTCCAGCCGCTCAGCCCCACAGCGCTCAAGAGTGAAGGCGCCGGGTTCGGCCGCAAGCCCGTCTCCACCGGCCCCTGGCAAGTGCAGAGCTGGACGACAGGGCAGCAGATCGTCCTGGTGAAGAACCCTAACTACAAATGGGGTCCCTCATTCGTGCATCACGGCCCGGCGAATATCGATAAGCTGGTCTTCCGTGTACTGCTCAATGCCGCGTCTGCCACTGCCGCCTTCCAGAACGGCGAGGTCGATCAGCTGCTATTGGACTCCGCGTCCGTGGCGCGTATCCAGTCGGCCGGCAAGTACCAGATTCTGAAGCAGCTCAATCCAGGGGTGCGCGAACTGGAGCTCAACGTGACGCAGCCGCCGTTCGACGACATCCGCGTGCGCAAGGCCCTCAACTACGCTATTAATAAGGACGCCGTGGTGAAGGTCGCGATCAACGGCCTGGGTGTGCCGGTCTATGGCGTGCTCTCGCCGGCGATGTACGGTTACTGGCCGGGGATCAAGTCGTACGGTTATTCCTACAATCCACAGAAGGCCCTAGCACTGCTGGCACAGGCTGGGTATACGAAGAACAGCAGCGGCCAGCTTGCGAAGAATGGAAAGCCGCTCAGCTTCACGCTTTTGAGCAACCCCATTCCCTTCTTCAAGCTTGCTTCGCTGGTGATTCAGGACCAGCTCAAGCAAATCGGCATCACCGTCAACATTGAGACCCAGCAATTCGCCACCGAGATTGCCAGCATCCACAAGGGCACCGCGCAGGCGGACGTGATGGGCTACAACTACCCCCACCCGGGTATCTTCTACATCTGGTTCCATTCCTCACAGCAGCATGCCGGCTTCAACGACAGCTTCTATGCCGACCCCAAGCTCGATGCGCTGATCGTGAAGATGCAGTCGACGGTCGACACGGCAGCCCGCAACGCCCTGGTGGTCCAGCTGGAGAAGACTGTCTCCGACCAGGCGCTGTGGGTGCCGCTGTTCGATGAGTACGTGTACACCGCCTTCCAGCCTCGGGTGAAGGGCCCCGTCCTCGATCCCCGTGGCCGTGTGATCCTTAACGACGTAACCGTCGGCCAGTAGTCCCAAGACCCTGCAGTGCCCCGTGAAGGCCATGACCCATTGACCCTCACGGGGCGCTGCAGGAGACGAGAATAGCATTCCGATGCTGACCTTTATCCTCCGGCGGATTGTGCTGCTGGTACCGTTGCTACTGGCGGTCTCACTTGTCACGTTCGTCATGATCCATCTCGTGCCCGGTGATCCCGTGACGATAATGATGGGCACGAACGTTGGCGGCGCGCAGAATATCGCGCTGGCACGTCATGAGCTTGGGCTGGATCAGCCGCTGCCGGTACAGTACGTCCATTTCCTCGGCAATATCTTGCACGGCGACCTGGGCACTTCAATCCGCAGCGGCCGCCCGGTATGGAGCGAGATTACCGATCGATTCCCTGCCACCCTGCAGCTAACGCTCACCGCGATGGCCCTCTCCATCCTGCTGGGCGTTGGTATCGGCACGTTCGCGGCCGCGACGCGCG
>JAQBPC010000582.1 GCA_028287725.1 Chloroflexota bacterium
CAAAACGGGACCACCTTTAGAACCAAGTTTACGCATGGCAAGGTTATCGGACTATCCCCCAAACGTCCACGAACAATACAGGAATTCAGGGATGTAATTGGTACTTCTGCGATTGTAACGGGAGACAAAATTGCTATTCCTCATTACACATTTGGGTCATTGCTCCATCCAATAAGTGCCTATATGGTTGGACGTGACCCGGCCGACCCGACGCTAAAAGCGAGCCAATTCATCGATATCAAGCTTTGGACGTGGCGCGGGAGAGTGCCTGCATAGCATGTTCAGACGCCGTGACGTAAGGAGGCTAGCACCGTGAAAGAGCTATCGGTGATGACCCAGTCTGGGGGAGTGGTCGCTCAGCGGGCCCACAGCTCAACGTCAGGGTGGCCCATCGTTCGTGTCTGCTTCATGGTTGCACTGCTTTGCCTGATCGTTACCTGTTTTATCGCTCCTTCCCTCGCCACCGTATTATTTTGGGGAGTGTTTATCGGCGTCGTGCCGGCCGTTATAGTCATTGCCCCGGGCGTATGGCGCAACATCTGCCCACTCGCATCGGCGAGTCAGCTTGCCAGAAAGATCGGTATCACTCCCGGCCTGCGTATCCCACCGAAAGTACAGACCTATTCGCCATTGGTCAGCGCGTCGCTGCTCCTGGCGATTGTCCCGCTTCGCCGTGTCCTGCTCGATAGTAACGGGCTAGCGCTCGGCGTGTTCCTGCTCGCGCTATTAGGGATGGCCTCGGTCGGAGGCCTACTATTTGGTGGGAAAGCCGGGTGGTGCAGTCAGTTCTGCCCAATGCTCCAGCTAGAGCGCTTCTATGGGGCTAACCCGCTGAGAAGGGTCCGCGACACTCACTGCCGACCGTGCAGTGGCTGCGCAAAGAATTGCTACGATCTTTCGCCAAGCGGCGCGGCGCTGGCAGATATAACTGAAGGCGGTACTATCCGCAAGGTGGGCCGTACTATATTTGCCGGCGGTATGCCGTGGCTCTGCCTTGCATTCTTCACCCAGCCCGATCTTTCGAGTTTCACTTTTGGCGCGGTTGTGACATTATATGCGCGAATACTGGTGATCGTCGCACTTGGCATCGGCATCTTTAGGGTAATTGAAACGCTCACTCAATTCACCAGCTATCAAATTGTTCTCGCGCACGCGGTCGTCACAATCGACCTGTATTACTGGTTCGTGTTGTCTGGTGCCGCACACTCGATGGGCGTGGATTTGTCGGTATTGTCATATGCGCTTATGGCCACGGTTGTGGCGGTGTCCATGCGATGGTTACAGACGGCGCGTCGCCTCGAGCAAGGATACAAACGTCGGCGCACGGTGGTTATCTGCGCGCCAACGCGCCCAAAGTCAAATATTTTGCAGGCCCGTCGATTTGTGCCCCTATTCCAATGGACGACAGGCGCCAGACAGGTTATGGCAAAAGCTAGCCGAACGGACTGACCTATACCGCGCCGTTCCGTTAGGCAATACACCACCAGATGTTGTATAGTTTGCAAGACAGTTGTACAGGTCATAGTAGCGTAGTTTTTTAACAGCAAGTTGACACGTACTGTACAGTAGACATATAGACTCCAATCAATGACCTCGCTCAGCGGACGAGGCGGTTCGTGCGAAAGTGCCGATGGCAATGCGTGAACCGTACTTGACGACTGCTGAGCGCGCGGATGGTGTGCCATGTGGCCTTGACACGTGGGGCAGGTCAGGAAAGCTGTGGCACTATCAGCGAGCCGCAGGTAGGGCATGGTCATGATGGGGGGCGACTGGAGTACAGGCTACCCAACGCGGAGTGGGTAGTATAGTTGATCTGCTAATCGGCATAGCCGCATGTGACGTCGGTCGAACTTTCATACGCAAAAGAAGGAAGGGGGTCCATGCAGGCACAAGGATCAGCGATCGCCAGTAAAGTGCTGTGCGTTGACGACGATTCATATCTGACCGATCTGCTGCGATATGCGCTCACACGCGAGGGCTTTGCCGTACAGGCAGCATCAAACGGCGCTGAGGCCATACGCGCAGCCCAGATCGATCCGCCCGATATTGCGGTCGTCGATGTCAACCTTCCAGATATCAACGGTTTCGAGTTGTGCGCGCAACTTCGATCTACCTTTCGCATTCCCGTGCTCATGCTCAGCGCACGCCAAGCTGAGGAGGACGTCATTACCGGGTTAGTGTCCGGTGCAGACGACTACGTTGCAAAGCCGTTCAGCATGCGGGTTCTCGTGTATCGCCTGCACGCCGTTCTTCGAAGGCTACAGACACCACAGTTGGCTACCGTGGCTACTAAAAGGACTTATCGAATTGGTGCGGGCAGTTTTAGCCCGGAATATAATCAGATAACTCTCGGCGCCAGGACCATCAAGCTGACACCGACCGAAAGCAAGATTCTTCATTTACTGGTGACGCACGAGTGGCAGGTCCTATCAGTTGATCAGATAATGGATCAATTGTGGAGCTATGACTCGGATACTAGCGGCTCTGTTATAAAAACTCATGTCAGTAATTTGCGCACGAAGATCTCAGATCTAATGGGTAATGACCAGATGATCTTTACTGTCCCGGGTATTGGTTACACATTCCGGGGCGGGCCCGCCGTGCTGCGTGCGGAGCCTACGGACGTCGTCGAAGCAATTGGTTGAGCATGGCTGATGCGGACCTCGATACTTGGCAGGCTGTAGCGAACCAGACTTGGGCCGGGCAGTTAGTAGTCGAGTATCCTTGTCGCATTACCATGGCAAATGCTGCTGCTGTGCGCCTGGCAGGCGACCGAGGAGACGAGGTTCTCGGCGGTTGCTTCTGCTCCATATTCATCACGGGAACGGCGCATCGCCTTCCAGATAGGTGTGTGCTGGAGTATGCCATGCGCGGCACCGAGCGCCGTGTTCGCCCCAGATGGCTTCCCATAGAACCTGGCGGCGTCAAGTCAACGGTCTTATTTGGCGCCACGTCCTTGCAAGGAACTAACGAGACCGGCCTCGACCGCAAAGTGATCGTGACTATGGTGCCGAGTATCCTTGTCGATGAAGCTGATCGTAAGCGACAGGAGATGCTCGCCACGGCGTTACACGATCTCCGGCACCCGATTGCGATTCAAACGATAAGCCTCGAGCTGCTGGAGGACCAACCTCTAGAAGCGCGGTCCCCCGAAGCAGTCAGCATCATGCGCCGGCTACGCCACGCGACCGATTACCTGGCCAAAGGCGTGGAAAACTTACAAAACCGCACGCTATACGAACTCGACGTCGAGACGCACCAACCACTTCAGCTCGCACTTCTGCCGTTGGTCAAGGGAATAGCATTCCAGTTGGAGCCCATTCTTTTCCGCCGCCGGCAAACGGTGCTGGTTCGCATACCAAGAAACCTGGTTGTCTGGGCAGACCCCGATGCATTAGAGCACGTTCTCGTAAACTTGTTGCTCAACGCCCACAAGTATTCGGTCAATGAGGACAGGTTTGAGGTTTCCGCTCGACGCATCAAAGGTCTAGATGTGGTGGAGCTAGTGGTGCGAGATCACGGCCCGGGCATCAGTAAAGCCGAGCGCCGCCGGGTCTTCGAGCGATTTTATCGCGGTGCCGGCAGCAGAGGGCAAAAGGGTGCCGGTCTTGGCCTAGCGATCGTGCAATCGTTGGTTGCACGTCAGGGCGGAACCGGCGGCGTGCGAGCAGCACGTGGAGGCGGCGCTGCCTTCTGGGTGCGACTTCCCCTACTTCAAAATGACCAACAAACTAGCGAGTCGGCACCGAAGGTACTCTCCACCAAACCCTAATCGCGGCGCACTCCGACCCCTTGTCGCCCCATATCGGCGCATATCAGTCGATACTCCTCAGACTGACACACAGTTGGCCTTCGTGGTGTCGCCATAGCGTTGCCAGTTGGGAACGCGCCCGATCGTAACGGAGTGGCCTGCCAGATGGGCGATTGTGCAGCCTTATTGCCTGGTGTATTTGTGGAGTTGTGGCGCCGTTGCGCTCGCTGCGTTGTTAAGTGTGTTGATGTGGCAGACATCTGCGACCTCGGCCGGAGGGTGCTCAATGCGGAACCGAACAGTACAGTCGGCGCTACGCGGCATCCCAGTTCTTGCACTCCTAGTCGCGGGCTCGGTGACCAGTATGTCTCAGCATGTTCGGGCCGCCGGCACCGCCAGCGTCAGCGTGAATGCCGGAAGCGCGCTAGCCAATATCCCATCCACAGCGTTTGGCCTAAATACGGCCGTATGGGATGCAAACTTACTAGATGGCACGCTGCCGGGACTGTTGAGCCAGGCCGGCGTCAGCGCACTCCGGTTCCCCGGTGGCTCGACCTCGGATACCTATCACTGGCAGACCAACTCAATCACGCCTGGTCAGGGTGGCTACGCGAACCCCAATAACACCTTTGATGCGTTCATGGGCGTGGCGCGGAAGGTGGGCGTACCGCCGATTATTACCGTGAACTACGGATCGAACGCGGCAGGGAACGGCGGTGGCGATCCGGCCGAGGCAGCCGCGTGGGTCCGCTATGCCAACGTTACCAAAGGCTACGGGATCAAATACTGGGAAGTTGGGAACGAAATCTACGGGAACGGCAGCTATGGGGCGTCCTGGGAGACCGACCTGCACAGTAGCAAAGGCCCCGCCGCCTATGCCAACAACTTGGTCGCCTTTTCCCAAGCGATGAAGGCCGCGGACCCCACCATTCATGTCGGCGCCGTGCTAACCGCCCCGGGTAACTGGCCGGATGGCCAATCGCCGGACTGGAATAGCACAGTGCTCACCACCGCATGCTCGGCCATAGATTTCGTCAGCGTCCATTGGTACCCTCAGGGTCCGGGCAGCGAGTCCGACGCGGGCCTCCTGGGTAGCACCAGTCAGGTGCCAGGCATGGTGTCCGGCGTCCGTGCAAAGCTCAATCAATATTGCGGCGCCCGCGCCGGCCAGATCGAGATCCTGACCACCGAGACGAATTCCGTCTCCTACAACCCGGGGAAGCAGACCGTGAGCCTGGTCAATGCACTCTTCTTGGCTGACAACTATGCAAGTTGGCTGGAGCGCGGTGTTGCCAGCGTCGATTGGTGGGACGTGCATAACGCCATCGAGACCGGGAATAACAACAGCGCCTCGCTCTATGGATCAGTTAACTACGGGGACTATGGTCTACTGGCCAACGGTACTTCGTCCGGTGGTATCAGTGAGCCGGCGCCAGAGACGCCATTTCCGCCGTACTACGGACTTCAGATGCTCAGCCATCTAGGGAAGGCCGGCGATCAGTTCATCAGCGCCACCTCCAACCAGACCCTGGTCGCCGCACATGCCGTCAAGCAGGCCAACGGCAACCTGGCATTGCTGTTAGTCAACAAAGACCCCAGCAGCTCCTACGCCGTGCAGGTTTCCCTGGCCGGGTATACGACGAACGGAACTGCAGTGGTCTACAACTACGGGCAAGGCAGCAGCGCCATCAGCAGCAATTCGGGAAGCGGCTACGCGAACAGCTTTGTCCAGACCATCGCACCATACTCGCTCACTACCATCGTGCTGCACCCCAGCGTCCAAGGTACCGCCACTCCGACCCTCCCTGCCCCCACCGCGACAGCCAGCCGTACGGCCACATCGTCGCCATCCCCTGCATCCTCGCGCACCGCTACACCATCGCCAACCTCCACAGTTTCCCGAACTTCCACTCCGTCGCCAAGCGCATCCTCCTCCCGCACCGCCACTCCGCCGCCGACCTCTACGCGCACTGCCACACCTTCAGCGTCCGCCACACCAGCGCCAAGCTCTACACCAAATACGGCGCCCGTTTTTTCGCAGGTGACCACTGTCTCGCCGGCAACCATAGCCGCCAACGACGCCACGACGGTACATACGACGGTGACGAATACGGGCGGCGCCTTGAACAACGGGATTGTGGACCTCGAGGTCTACAACAGTAGCGGCGCGAAAGTAGGCCAGCAGTTTTTCAGCGGCCAGAATCTGGCGCACGGCGCCTCGGCATCGTACAGCTACACCTGGACCGCGCCTTCTACGGCAGGCACGTACACCGTGGCCATTGGCGTCTTCGGGCCGAATTGGAATCCCAATTATTACTGGAACTCCAACGCCGCGACGATTACGGTAAATGCCGCCGCACCCCTGAACATCAGCCAGAGCACGACAGTGTCACCATCAGTCCTGCAGCACGGGTCGCCGACGAC
>JAQBPC010000595.1 GCA_028287725.1 Chloroflexota bacterium
AGAGGCCGGGCGAAAGCCGATCCATCCACAATACGTGGCTAGGGTGCTCGATGAAGTAGCTGCTCAGGACGCCATTTTCACGTGCGATGTGGGCACACCAACGATCTGGGCCGCTCGTTACCTCACGATGAATGGCCGGAGGAGGTTGCTTGGATCCTTCATACACGGATCCATGGCCAGCGCACTTCCTCAGGCTATCGGCGCTCAGATCAGCCACCCCAATCGCCAGGTCGTCACTCTGTCCGGAGATGGTGGGCTGGCCATGCTGATGGGCGACTTACTTACTCTTCGACAAATGCAGTTGCCGGTGAAACTCGTCGTCTTCAAGAACAACGCGCTCGCCTTCGTGGAACTCGAGATGAAGGCGGCGGGTTTCCTCGATTTCGCAACAGAGCTGCACAATCCAGATTTCGCCAAGCTTGCCGAATCTGCGGGGCTATTGGGCCTTACGGTAGAGACACCAGAGCAGGTGCGTCCTTCACTTCTCCAGGCGCTAAGCCATGACGGTCCGGCCCTGGTTGAAGTCGAGGTGAACCGCCAAGAACTTTCGATGCCGCCGTCGCTCACCAGAGAGGAAGTAACAGGTTTCGGTCTCTTCACGCTGAAAGCAGCCTTGAGTGGCCGCGGTGACGAGCTCGTCGAGCTTGCCAGGACAAACCTCTTGCGCTGAGCGAATTCTCTAACTCAGGACTATGCGATGTCGATGCTAGCATCGCTTGCCGCGTGCAGCGAGTGAGCCGCGGCATAGGCGGGCATCGACGCGCCAATTAAGGGCCAAGATCGCGCTCGAACCGGGCCGCCTTCACCATAACCGGTGGGCCCAAGTGCCTGCTGGAAGTCGATGGCGGCGTGCTCGCCCTCTCCGAGCCACGCCGCTGCAAGGCAAGCTGAGCGAGCATGTAGTGGTCCGCCGGTTAACCGGCCCCGGCTACGATCCGCACACGTCGCCGCAGCGCGGCGTGCTCAGTGTACGGCACGTTTTCCTGAGCGAGGAGTCCGACAGCCGCGATGCCCTGGCCGGACTGGGCGGCCTACGCCGGTGCCTGCTCGATGGCGCCCAGCGCCACGAGTGCCGCCCGCTGCGCCTCCGTCACACCGGTTAGGCCGGAGATGTCCATACGCTCGTAGCGTCGATCGGCCTGCAGCGTGCCCAGGCAAATACCGGTTTTCGTCTCCCAGAGCTTGATAGTTCCATCCGCGCCGCCACTGGCCACCAACCGCCCGTCCCCGCTCATCGCCACGCCCGGAACCGCTCCCGTGTGTCCGCGAAGCGTGGCCAATGGCCGCCCACTTGGCGCCTCCCACAGCCTGACCGTCCTGTCAACGCTGCCGCTAGCCACCAGCCGCCCGCCGGCCGAGAGCGCCACGCGATGAACCCCGCCGGTGTGCCCCACCAGGGTTGCCAGCGGCTGCCCGCTCCATGCCTCCCACAGCCGGACCGTCCCATCCTCACTGCCGCTAGCCACCAGATGTCCGTCCCCGCTCAGCGCCACCCCCTGGACCGCACTCGTGTGCCCGCGCAGCGTCGTTAGCACACTTCCGGTGTGTGTCTCCCACAGCCTGACGGCTCCGTCACCGCCGCCACTGGCCAGAACTTGCCCATCTTCGCTCAGCGCAATGTCCAGGACCACGCTTGGTCCTTGCAGGGTGGCTTTTAGTTGCCCGCTGGAGGTCTCCCAGAGCTTGACTGTCCCGTAGAAGCTGCCGCTGGCGAGCACTCGTCCGTCGCCCGAGAGCGCCACGCCATAGACACCGCCGGTGTGCCCTTCAAGGGAGGCTAGAAGCTGTCCGCCGAGAGTTTCCCAGAGCTTGACGGTCCCGTCCGTGCTGCCGGTGACCATCAGACTCCCGTCCCCGCTCAGCGCTACACGCGGCACACCGCCGTTGTGCCCCTGCAGCGTGGCCAACAATTGACCGCTGGATACTTCCCAAAGCCTGACCTTGGTGTCGAAGCTGCCGCCGACAAGCAGCCGGCCGTCCCCTGAGAGCGCCACGCTGGAGTATCCATTGGTGTGGCCCAGCAAGATCGCCTGAAGTCGGACCGGTGGCTCGATGTCGCACTCCGTTACGGTACCAAAAGCGTTCCCTCCTGCAACTCGACCGGCGGTGGGTGTCAACTCCGCTGCTGCCCGGGTACCTGGCTCCCCTGGCGTCGTCCCCCAAAGTTTGACCGCCCCGTCCAGGCTGCAGGTAGCCAGCAGCCGCCCTTCGCCGCTCAACGCGACCCGGTGAATCAGGCTGGCATGGCCCTGCAAGGTGGCGAGCAGGCGCCCGCTCGGTGCCTCCCACACCTGGACCGTCCCGTTCGCTCCGCCGCTGGCCAGCAGCCGCCCGTCTCCCGAGAGTGCCACTCCAAGGACCATGCCGGTGCGCCCTTGTAGGATCGCCAGTAGCCGCCCGGGGGGACTGACACCCGTGAGCGGACCTCCGGGTGTTGCATCCCACAACCTGATCGTCCCATCCATGCTACAGCTTGCCAGCAACCGCCCATCCTCGCTAAGTGCCACGCCATAGACCAGGCTCGTATGCCCTTCCAGGGTGGCCAGCAGCCGACCGCCGGAGGTTTCCCACAGCCGGACCGTCCCGTCGACTCCGCCGCTGGCCAGCAGCCGACCGTCCCCCGAGAGCGCTACCCCCACGACCGGGCCTGTGTGCCCTTCAGCATTCGCCAGCAACCGCCACAGGGACGCTCTCGAAGGTGTTGCCTCCCATAGGCTAACCGTCCCATCATAGTTACCAGCAGCGACAAGATGTCCGTCCCCGCTCAGAGCCACGTCCAGCACTCCGCCGGCGTGGCCTTCTAAGATGGCCAGCAGCCGTCCCTGGGAGCGGCTCACGCGTGTTGCTTCCCACAGCCGGACCGTCCCATCCATGCTGCCGCTGGCCAGCAGCCGCCCATCCTCGCTCAGCGCGACACCTAAAACTGTGCCAGCATGTCCATGCACTGCCAACAGAGGCGTGCGATCCGCCACCCGCCACAGGCACACTTCGCCCAAGGACGTCCCGGCCGCCAGAGATGCGTCGTCGGCGCTGAGCGCGACCGACACTGGGTAGTTGAAGGTCTCGGCCAGTAGCACCTCGGTGAGATGCGCGCCAGCAAAGCTGGCATCCTGCGCTTCCACCTCCTGCAGATAGGCTTGCCGGATAGAAAGGCGCGAGAGGTCAAGACCGCGTAGGTCGCCCCGCAGCAGCCGCAGCAGGTTCACGACGCTGCCCGGCCCGTAGGCCTGCTCCTCCCGCCCCCGGCCCCGCCACGCCTCCAGCAGTGACCGCAGCAGCCGCTCTACCGCCTCCGCGCTCCCGCTGCTTGTACGCAACTGGTCGAGGAGCGGCTGCGCGATCAGCAGCTCCTGGCAGCGACGCACGTAGTCCTTCGCCTGCGCCTTGACCAGCGCGTGGGTGACCAGAAGGGCCGGCTCGCCCTCCAGCACTTCCCGGCCCACGCGCCCCACCAACTGCGCCGTGGCGTACTCCAATACCAGCGGTTGCAGTGTGAAGGTGCCACGGCCGCCCGGCTCCAGCAGCGAGCGGCGCCGTAGCGCCTCTACCGCCTCGACCATTTCAGCCCGCCCCACCGTCGGCCCTAGTTCGGCCGCCAGCTCGGCAAACCCCACCGGTTCGCGCTCGACGGCCAGCCAGGTCAGCACTGCGTGCTCCAGCGGCGAGAGGCGCGCGACCTGCTCGTCGAGAAGCTGTCGGACGTCCCCGAACACCATCGCGTCCTGCGCCAGGAAGGCCGCGATTTCACCCTCGAACACCTCACCAATCGTCTCTCCCACAACACGTAGCGCAAATGGGTTGCCGGCGTAGCGTCCCGTCAACGTCCGCCAGTCTGTCTCGTCGCCGGCTAGTGCCCTGCTGCCCAGCAGCGCTCGGCCGTCTTCCACCCCCAGCCCCTCGAGGCGCAGCGCGCGCACCGCCACCTCGTCCTCGCGCAATGGTTTCTCCCGGCTGGTCAGGAGCAGGCAGCCCTGGTGCGCACTCTCGCCCAGCCGCCGAAGTGCCTCGCCGTATCCCTCGTATCCCGGCCGGTACCGCACCGCTGGCGCACCTGGCTCCAGGACCGTCTCCAGGTTGTCCAGCACCAGCAACCCACGCTGGTCGCGCAGCATTTCCATCAACAGCGCCAGCTTTGCCTCCAGCCCGTCGGGTGGGAGCGCCTGGGCGGCGGAGAGGGCGGCGATGGCTCCCGCCAGCCAATCCTCCACCGGCGGTGCGTTTCGCAGGCTGCGCCAGAAGATTACCGGGAACTCTGACGCCAGGTCCTGGGCCAGCCTGGCGGCCACGGTGGTCTTACCGATGCCGCCCGCCCCGAGCACTTCGACCACCCGGAAGCGCTCCTCGCGTACCCAGCGGACTAACGTGGCCAGTTCCTGTGTACGGCCTTGGACCTCCGGCACATCTGGCGCTTCCCCCCAGTCGTGCCGCGGGAACGGCTGGGCCGCTACCGCCGCCGGTGCGTCAGCGGGAGGCGCCGGTGTGGCGACGTTTCCTCCGCGCAGTGAGGCAAACCAGATCGTGTCGAATGGCCCCACGCGCCGTGCCCCCGTCCCGCGCACGCTCGCCCAAAGCGCCGAGGCCTCCTCCGCCTCCCGCCCCGCCGCGAAGACGCCGCGTTCCACGTAGATGACCATCAGCTGCTTGACGCGCTCGGACCCGGGATAGGATAGACCGGCCTCCCACGCCCCAATGGCCCGCGCGCTCACCCCCAGCAAGTCGGCCACCTCACGCTGGGTCAGTCCGGCCCGCTTGCGCAGTGCCAGCGCCTTGTCGGCGAAGCTATATTCGCGGACCTCATCGTGGTGATTGGATGGCACGCTGCCTCCTGCCCGCACGCCTGCCGTGCAATCCCTCGCGCTACTGCGAGCAGTTGACGCACGCCCCGATCGAGCAGTTTCCTGGCCACAGCCATGGATGCACGGGCGCGCTCCCCAAAGGGAAGGTTGCCAAGCGAGCCTATGGTACCACTGGCGGCGCTAGCATGCCGCACCGGCCCACATCCCGGTCAGTTTATGCCCGCGTTTCGCAATGGCGTGGCCGCCGTTATGGCGTTGAGAGGCTCTCAATGCCTCAGGTGCACGAGAATTGAAGCACGTGGAAGCGACTGGAAGTGTAAATACGAAGTGAGTCCGGCTGACGCAGCGCCCGCGGCCATCTAGAGTGGAATGTAGTGAGATACCCCTGACGAGAAATCAGGGCCGCAGTCCGGCACACATGCTGAAAGTAAGGAGAGGATATCGGCAACGAGCAGCGAAGCTGGGTAGCCTGCTCGCGTTTCCAAATAACTCCCAGAATCTCACGAGCGTACGAACGAGTGAAGAAGCATAGGAAATCTCATCATGGAAGAGATCAACGTAGAGAACGTCGGCAGTCAGGGCGCATACGGCATAGCTGTGTATGACGCCAGCGGCGAAAAGATCGGCACAGTCCAGCAGGTCGACTACATCAATGGCTGGTTCCAGACTGAGAAGGGTGCCTTATTTCTGCGTGATCGCTACATCCCCTTCAGCGCGGTTGACCGCGTTCGGCCGAGCGGGATCTACCTCACAGCGACCAAGGACTACGTCAAGGATATGTGTGACCAGCCACCATGCGTCAATGTCGACGTGGTGGCCGGGCCAGCGGGCGTCGCTTCCGTGGGCACTGTGTCTAGCGGCTATGATGGCAGCCGCGTCGTCGTGGACAACTCCACGATCAGCCAGGCCATAGATCGTCTGGCGAATGGCTTGAAGGTCTACGACTCGAATGGCGAGACGGCCGGGCGCGTGGACCGGTACGATCCGGCTAGCGGATGGATTGCTGTCGAGAAGGGGGCGTTATTCCCCAACGACCTCTTCGTCCCTCTTACGGCCATTGAGTATCTGGACTACGACGGCGTTCACCTCCGGGTGACCAAGGACGTCCTCAAGTTCGCGTTTGTGGTGAAGCCCGCCACCGTCAACTTCGCCACCACGACGGACTAGGCGAGCAACATAAGCCTGGTGCGTGCCCTGAATGTTCGCGGTATCACCGGCACTGACCGATTACCAGCCCCGCACGATCGATTATCGAGACACTGTAAGGAGAATCTATAATGGCTGCCACTATGACGACCAGGACCGACCCCGCTATCTCTGCGGATGTGCTCGCTGAGCTGGGCTGGGATCCCATGGTCACGGTCGCCGACCTGGACGTCGTTTCATCGAACGGAGATGTGACGCTGACCGGCACAGCGGCCATCGTCGGCAGCAAGTGCGCGGCCGAGGATGCGGTGCAATACACGGGACGGGAGGCATTCCCGCACATATGCTGAAAGTAAAGAGTGGATATCGGCAACGGGCAGCGAAGCTGGGTAGCCTGCTCGCGTTTCCAAACAACTCCCAGAATCTCACGAGCGTACGAACGAGTAATGAAGCAAGGAAACTCTCATCATGGAAGAGATCAACGTAGACAACTTCGGCAGTCAGGTCGCATTCGGCATGGCAGTGCACGAGGCCAACGGCGAAAAGATCGGCACGGTCCAGCAGGTCGAACTCACCAATGGCTGGTTCCAGACGGAGAAGGGCGCCTTATTTCCCCGTGACCGCTATATCCCATTTAGCGCGATCGACCGCATTGGACCGAGCGGGATCTACCTCAACGTAACCAAGGACTACGTCAAGGCTATGCTCGAGAAGCCCCCATCAGTCAATGTCGACGTGGTGGACGGGCCAGCCGGCGCCACTCCCGTGGGCACAGTAACCAGCGGGTATGATGGCAGCCGCGTCACCGTGGACGATTCCACGATCAGCCAGGCTATAGATCGTCTGGCGAATGGATTGAAGGTCTACGACTCGAACGGTGAGACGGTGGGGCGGGTGTACCAATACGTTCCGGGAAGTAACTGGATAGCGGTCGAGAAGGGGGCGTTTTCCCCCAATGACCTCTTCATCCCTGTTACGGCCGTTGAGTACGTGGACTACGACGGCGCCCACCTGCGGGTGTCCAAGGACGTCCTCCAGAACGCGTTTGTAGTGAAACCCATCATGGTCGATGCCGCCGTAGTGACCGGGCCGGGCGGCGCGGTCGCCGTGGACACGGCGTCCAGCGGGATCGATGCCGGTCGCCTGCTCGTGGACAGCACCACGATCAACCTCGCCATCACACATCTGGGGAAGGGCCCGAAGGTCTACGACTCGGTCGGGGAAATGGTAGGGCGTGTGTACCGGTATGATCCGGCCGGCGGCTGGATTGACGTCGAAAAGGGGGAGATATCTCCTAAGGACCTCTTCGTCCCAGTTTCGACCGTTGAGTACCTGGACAAAGACGGCGCCCACCTGCGGGTGACCAAAGACGTGCTCAAGGACGCGTTTACGGTGCAGCCGGCTACTGTCACCTTCGTCGCTACGACAGTCTAGTTAGACCCGCGGCATAACCCGTTGCGCTCATTGCATAGTAGTTGCGGCGCCGGCTCGGAGCGCCTCCCCACCGAGCTCCATCAAGTATCGAGCCGCTGGAAGGAGATTTTGGCATGCTAGCTATTTGATAACCAGGACTGACCACGCTATCTCTACGGATGTGCGCGCCGAGCTGGGCTGGGATCCGATGGTCACGGTCGCCGACCTGGATGTCGTTTCGTCAAACGGATATGTGACGCTGTCCGGCACGGCTGCCTCCGCCGGCAGCAAGTACGCGGCCGAGGGCGCGGCATACCGCATGTTTGGAGTGCGCGATGTGACGAATGACATCGTCGTGGATCTCGCGGCCATCACCCTCCGCAGTGACGGTGCCGTTCAGGCGGACGTATGCAGCGCGATCGCCCTGGACAGCAGGGTGCCGCTCGATCGGGTGGGCGTGGCGGCAGACCGGGGCATTGTGACGCTTACCGGCAGCGTCGACTACTACTACCAGCGCGAAGCTGCAGAGCACGATGCGATCGGTGTCGCCGGAGTGAAGGACGTGGCCAATCTGATCGCTGTGACGCCCCTTGGCATGCTCGCCGATGACGTCGCCGACCGCATTGCCCAGGCATTCGAACGGAATGCCGAGCTGACTGACGACGAGGTAAGCGTGACGATCGAGGGTGCCACGGTGACACTGGGAGGCACCGTACGCACCTGGAGCGAGTACGGTGAGGCTGAGGCGGCCGCCTGGCGCGCACCGGGCGTCGGTGAGGTCGTTAACAACCTCCTCGTGACGGACTGAGTCGAGGCTATATCGATGGACGGGTAGCGCGGAAGCCTGCCGCGCTGTCCTCACCACTTCCACATTGCGCTGGAGCCAGACGCCTAAAGTGAGGAATCGGACCGAGACGATGACACTAAAAGTTTGAGTCTATCAGCTGCACGAAGACCGATACGACAGTCGAGGTCGAGTCTGACCAGATTGCTGCGAGCTACACTTGTGGCCCG
>JAQBPC010000645.1 GCA_028287725.1 Chloroflexota bacterium
CACGCGAGCCCATATCTGGGCGGATGCGGCGCGTGACTTGCCAATTATCCCTGCCGGACTCGGCGCCGACGCGGGCCTGATCGGCGCCGCGCTCACTGTCTGGGATCGACGCGCCTAAAGGGTCGGCGTCACCTTTTCCACCACGGGCTTCTTCCTTTCCCAACCCCCGCATCCTACGCCATATCCCGCTGCCGTGACAGTAATCTGTGGCGCGCGATACTCATCCCATCCACACCCCCAACACAATCCCAGCCAGGTAAGTTATTTCACTATGTGAAGATATCAGCGCTCCAGGCTGGCTAAGGCTTTCGATGCTAACCTATGTGCCACACATTCACTCGCTGGCATCTCGTGCCCTCATATGTTGACAACCAGATATTTCCTGTGCTATGGTACGCGCACATTAATTCCTACAGTGAAATAAGTGGCGATGATCACGACGAGGACGGGCAGCAAACGGCTACTGCGAGATCTCAATCGCAGCATCGCCCTGAACCTCATCGCCGCCCGTGGCCCCATCTCCCGTACCGACCTTGCCCGCGAGAGCGGCTTGCCTGCTGCCACGATTACCCGCATCGCCGGCGACTTTGTTGAGGCCGGCCTTATAACCGAGACGGGGAGCGAGGAGTCCAGCGGGGGCCGCCGGCCCGTCCTGCTCACCATCAACCCGGGCGCCGGGCATGTCGTGGGCGTGAAGTTGCGCGAGGACAGCATGACCGTGGCGCTCTGCGACCTCGCCTGCACCGTCGTCCATTATTGCGAGGAGCCGTTCGCCTCCGGTATCCAGCCGTACCAGGCCGTTGAGGCGATCTGTGTGGCTGTGGAGCGCTGCATAGCCGAGGCTGGCGTCTCACGCAGCGGCGTGTTCGGAGTAGGTGTCGGCATCTCCGGGCTGATCGACTCCGCGCGCGGACTCTGCCGCTACTCCGCGATTCTTGGCTGGAGTGATGTCGAGCTTGGTCCCGCCCTGGAGTATAAGCTACGCATGCAGGTGCGCATCGATAACGACGTCAACACCCTCGCGGTAGCCGAGCGGCACTTTGGCCCCGGCCGCAATGTGTCGGACTTCCTGCTGGTGACGGTCGGCCGTGGCATTGGCCTCGGCATCGTAGTGGGCGGCGAGATCTACCGCGGCGCGCGCGGCGGCGCCGGCGAGTTTGGCCACATGACCGTCGATACCAGTGCCGACGCCCCGCTCTGCAACTGCGGGAAGCGCGGCTGCCTCGAGGCCATCGCCTCCGACTACGGAATCCTGCGCGCCGCGACCGGCGAGGATCCCGGTCACCACGTCGAGGACGCCATGAGCGCCTTGCTGGTCCGCGCCGGGAACGGCGATACGCACGTGCGCGACATCTTCGCTCGCGCCGGCTCCGCTCTGGGCGTGGCCCTGGCCAACCTTGTGAACATCTTTGAACCGGCCCTATTGTTGGTTGGCGGCGAGGGACTGCGAGCCGGTGACCTGATCACCGAGCCAATGCGCGCCACGCTGCCGCAACACGTCTTCGGCCGCTCCGGCGAAGACGTCACGCTGGCGGTGCGCCGGACTACCGAAGTGGAGTGGGCACGTGGCGCGGCTAGCCTGGTGCTGCGCGAAGTGTTCCGCACACCGATTTACGACACCGGCGAGGAGCCGGTGATTGACACACTGCTTGCGACCCACCATCGGCGGGCGCGGAAAAGGGGGTGAGGAGGGCACGCAGGCTCGACGGTCCGGAACGGCAAACCTTCCCACGGCATTCATATGTAAGTATAAGGACGAAGGAGTCGCACGTATGGCCAAGGTAGTTCCAAGCAAGTCCAACCGCCGCCTGCTGGGTGCCGCGCTCACGGCAACCCTGGTAGCAAGCCTCGCCGGCGGAACGCTGAATCAGACCCAGGCTCGCGCGGCGGGTAACAGCTCCATAAGTGGCGACGTGGTGTTCTGGAATGACTACAACACGGTAAGTCCCGAAAATGCCACCTTGATCACCAAGGTGCTGCCCGCGTTCAAGCTGCAGTATCCAAACATTACCGTCTACGTCCAGAACATTCCGGGTAACTCACTGCTGACGAAGCTGATTGCCTCGGTAGCCGGCGGTACTGGGCCGGATGTTGTTCGCACCGACATTATCTGGGGGCCGAAACTGGCGAAGATCGGCGCTCTCGCCAAGACAGACGATATCGTGGCGGCACGAAAGAACGAATTCTATCCCGGACCACTCTCCACCACCTACTACAAGGGCCACTACTACGGCTTGCCGCTCGATACCAATACCCGTGTGCTCATCTACAGCAAGGCCTTGTTCTCCCGAGCCGGCATCACGCATGCGCCGACAACCACCGATGAATTCGTGACCGACGCCACGAAGATCTCCGCACTCGGCAAGAACATTTTCGGCTACGCGGAGGCCGGCCTCGATGGCTGGAACATCCTGCCCTGGTTCTGGAGCTTTGGCGGCGCCGTGACCGACTCGAAGTTCCAGCACGCCACCGGCTACATCAACAGCGCCAAGAGCGTGGCCGCGCTGCAGTTCCTCGTCGACCTCAAGGACAAGAACTATCTGTCGCCTTCGATTCTCGGCAGCGGAATGGCCACCAGTGATGCGCTCGGCAAGGCACAAGCCGGCATGATCATCGACGGCCCCTGGATGCCGCCGATCTTCAAGGTGGCCTACCCGAAGCTTCAATTCGGCATGGCCCCAATGCCGTCAGGACCGTCCGGCCAGTCCGCCTCGGTAGTCGGCGGTGAGGACATCGTACAGATGGCCTCCAGCAAGAACACCGCGGCCGCACGGGCCTTCATGCAGTTCATGACCTCTCCAACCGCACAGCTAGCTCTGGGCATGGTCGGTCAGATGCCGGTGCTCAGAAGCCTGGCCAATAACTCCTCGTTGCCTTCGTATTACAAAATCTTTGCCAAGCAGCTCCAGACTGCCTACCCACGGACCGTCAACGCGAACTGGGACAAGATCGACGCCGCATTGACCGACGCCTTCAACAAGGCGATCCGCCATCAGGCAACCGCCCAGGCCGCACTCGATACCGCCGCAAAGCAAATCGACCCGCTGCTTCAGTAGGATAAACAAGCATACGCACGGCCGCCACGAGGCGGGGCAGCTGCCCCGCCTCGTGGTTCGCGCAAATCCAGCACAGGTGATGGAGGCCTCGCCAATGCAGGCGACGGAGACGCTACCCATACGCTATAAGTTCACAAGCAAACAACGAGCCTGGCGCGCCTTCCGGCGCTGGATGCCAGTCTATCTGCTCATCCTCCCC
>JAQBPC010000333.1 GCA_028287725.1 Chloroflexota bacterium
GCGCTCACCGACGATTGGCGCGCCACCGGATTACCGGCGAGGCTTCCGGTGATCACCGGCGCGGGCGATGCGCTGACCGGCGTGCTGGGCGCCGGCGCCGCCGCGCCGCATACCCTGGCGATCATCAACGGCACCAGCAGCTCCCTGGTGGTCAGCTGCGACGCGCCGCTGCTCGATCCGGCGCACCGTTTTCTGCTCACGCCCCATGCGTTGCCTGGGCTTTGGGGCCTGGAGATGGATCTGCTGGCGACCGGCTCCGCCCTGCGCTGGCTTTCCGGCATCCTGAGCGCGAGTCCCGACGCCGATATCTTCGCACGCGCGGCAAGCGCGTCGCCGGGTGCGCATGGCCTGATCGCGGTCCCGTATCTGGCGGGCGGCGAGCAGGGCGCGCTCTGGGATGCGCATGCGCCGGCGGCGTTCGTTGGCCTGACGCTGAGCCACAAACCACAGGATCTGGCGCGTGCCCTGCTCGAGGGAATAGTCTTCGAAATGCGCCGTTGTCTGCAGGTGTGGGAGGAGGCAGGGGTGCGGGTCGACGAGGTTGTCGTCTCAGGCGGCTTTGACCACCGCTTCTTCGCGCCGCTCGCGGCGGCCGTGCTAGACCGGCCGGTACGCGTAGCGCACGGGCAGACCGGCTCGGCGCTGGGAGCCGCGCTGCTGGCGGGCTTGGGCAGCGGCGCCTGGGATGTCGAAACCGTGACCGCGCTCGCAGGGCGGTATGCGGGGGAACGCATCAAGCCGTCGCCCGATGAGAGTGCCCGTTACGGGGAACTATACGTGCGCTACGAGCGTACCTCGAGCATCTTGCGAGAGCATAGCGACTCGTTCAGTTAGCCGGGGCCTTGACGTAGCACCCCCTCGGCGTCTATATATCCTTATAATGATATAGCGCCGGAGGAACTATGGCCTTAACCGAGCATGCCGTGACCTTCAACGACGCCTTCGCCAAGCATAGCGCTCGTTCGCACGAGCTCTTCGAAAGCGCCCTCGGTGTGCTGCCGGGTGGCGTGAACTCCACCGCCCGCACAACATATGCCGGCTGGGACCCGTATCCGCTGTTCGCCGCCGGCGGCGAGGGGCCATATCTGTTCGATGTCGATGGGCACCACTATGTCGATTATCTGCTGGCGCTCGGCCCGCTGATGCTCGGCCACCGGCCGCAAGCGGTGATCGACCGCGTGGCGGCTGAAGTACAGCGTCTCGGCACCATGTTCGCGCTCCCCTACGAGCTCGAGCAGCACGTCGCGAGAAAGTTCTTGCAGGCGGTGCCCTCGGCCGAGGCCGTGCGCTTCACCAACACCGGCTCCGAGGCGGTGGGCAGCGCCGTGCGGCTGGCCCGCGCCGCCACCGGCAGGCAGAAGCTGCTCCGCTTCGAAGGTCATTACCACGGCTGGCAGGACACTGTGTACTGGTCCAACAAACCGGAACCCGAGCTTGCGGGCCCATCGGAGGCGCCGAACGCGGTCCCGGCCGGTCCCGGGGTACCTGCAGGCCTGGCCGATACCCTGATCATTTGTCCCTGGAACGATCCGGAGTCGGTAGAACGCGCCTTCGCCGCCCATGGCGGTGAGATCGCCGCCGTGCTCACCGAGCCGGTGATGTGCAATACCGGCTGCATTCTGCCTGACCCCGGCTACCTGGAGTTCTTGCGGGAGATTACCCGGCGGCACGGCGCGCTGTTGATTTTCGACGAGGTGATCACCGGCTTCCGGCTCAGCCTGGGCGGCGCCCAGGGGTACTACGGCGTACAACCCGATCTCTCGACCTTTGCGAAGGCGCTTGGTGGTGGCTTCCCGGTAGCCGCGCTCGCCGGCACCTGGCCGGTGATGCGGCTCATCGCCGACGGGCGCTACTCGCACTCTGGAACCTATAACGCGAATGTCGTGGCAATGGCTGCCGTGGATGCAGCGCTGGACGAGTTGAGTAGGCCAGGCGCCTACGAGGAGCTACACCGCGTCGGCGAGCGGCTCATGGTCGAGCTGCGCACACGCTTCACCGCCGCGGATATTCCGGTACAGGTACAAGGACTTGGCCCGGTCTTCCAGGTATGGTTCGCCGATCGGCCAATTCGATCGTGGCGCGACGCACGCGAATATGCGCGGACCGGATCCTTCCGAATGTTCTGGGAGGAGATGGTATTGCGCGGCGTGCTATTCCACCCAAATCAGTTCGAGAACCTGTTCATCTCAACCGCCCACGCCGATCAGCATATCGACGAAACTCTGGCCGCGCTCGATGATGCGCTACCGGTGCTGAAAGCACGCTTGGCCGAAGGCGGCGCTGCCACCAAGTGACGAGGCATAGATGCCGCGCATCGCATATGTTCACCGGGTCCGGAGCCAAGCGCCCGTGTAGTAGCTGAGAAGCAGCGGGGTGAATATTGTATTTCATCTTCGTATACTTCCTGCCATGCACGATCGAATGAACGCATCCGCCGACTAAAACAAGGGCCACGCCTTGAGGGAAAGGAAGGCTGCAGGGACGAGCGACCCGCTGGACTTGAGTCCTAAAGCTGAAAAGGTCAATGGAGGAAGCAACGTGATGATCGTGTCCTCTCGGAGCCTGGCACGCCCGCTGCTTGCGCTCGGCGTGCTGGCAGCATTAGTAACGCCGCGCGCGGCGACCACACAGGCCGCGCGACCGGGCGCGTCCGATCTGGCGCCGTATCTCTCGGCCCACATCAATTGGCGGCAGTTTGCCGGACAGAGCATCAACATCGCGATGACCGATCAGGTTGACACGGATGCCTTGCGCCAACACCTGGCACTGTTTCATCGGCTCACGGGCATCAATGTCAATTTTCAGAAGTACGGCGATGTGACCCAGAAGAATCTCACCGACCTCGTGTCCGGCGCGGGGACCCTCGACGTGATGCAGGTCGACTCGATGGTCGTGCCGCAGTGGGTGCGCCTCAACTATCTGGAGCCGCTTGGCCCGTACCTCAGCAACAGCAAGCTGACGGATGACAAGTGGTTCAACGTCGCCGATATCTTGCCGAAGTTCCGCGCCCTGGGCGTTCAGAACGGCGCCACCTATGCGCTCCCCGAATACCCTGAAACCTCCATGGTGTTCTACCGGAAAGATCTCTTCAAGAAGGCCGGCATTACCCATGCGCCGCGGACGTATCAGGAGTGGGCGGCAGACGCGGCCAAGGTCACGGACAAGGCGCACCACGTCTACGGTATCGGGCTGATCGGGCTCAAAGGCGCCGACCAAAACGTGTATCGCTGGACCTCGATCGCACGTGCCTTCGGGGGTGGCTTCTTCAAGAACTTCCCGTCCGACCTGACGCCGACCATCAACTCCCAGGGAAATGTCGCGGCCACCCAGTGGATGGTAGATGCGCTCAACAAGTATGGCCCTCCCGGCGCGGCCAGCATGGGCTGGAGCGAGGTGGACACGGGTGCCTATCAGGGGCAAATCGCGTCCATACTCGACACCTTTGACAACGGCCCGGCGATGGAAGATCCCCATGCCTCCAAAACCGTCGGCAAGTGGGGAGCGGGCGTGGTACCGAGCGGACCGGGTGGCACCTGGCCGTCGGAATTCTCCTGGATGATGAGCATCCACAGCAAATCGTCGCACAAGGGCGCCGCGTGGCTGTTCATACAGTGGGCAAACAGCGCACCGGTGATGCTCTCCAAACTCAACATGACGCCGATCACCAACCGCGTCTCCCTCTGGAATGACCCACGGATCATTGCCGCCTCCAAGAAGATCGCCAACGGTGAATGGTTGCCCGTGGTGCGGCAGTCGTTGGAGATTGCGAATCCGCAGTTCCGCCCACGCTTCCCAGGATGGCTGCAGATGGGTGACCGGCTGAGCATCGCAATCCAGGAAGCCATTGCCGGCACCGCGTCCCCGCAAGCAGCTCTCGACTCGGCGCAGCGAGATATCGCGACGCAACTTCGCATGGGTCACTACACCCATTAGCACGGTGAGGAGGAGCGGTTGGACCGTTCCCTCGAGGGGCCAATCGTCGTAACTCGGAAGCGGTCGACGCGTCGCTGGCGCGTTGACCGCTTCTTACCGGCCTTCATGCTCGCGCCGGCGGTGCTGGTGCTCGCGGCGCTCACGCTATTTCCTATCGGATACGTCATCTACCTGAGCCTGACCGACACGGGCGTCAATTCGCCCAACGGCTCGTTCATCGGGCTGGATAATTTCCGGCTGATCAAAGATGACCCGGCCTTCTGGGACAGCGTACGCGTCACGGGCCTCTTTACCGGCGGCGCGGTGCTGGCAGAGTTCGTGCTGGGCTTCGCTATTGCCCTGCTGCTGAACGGGAAAATGCGGGGCCTTGGCTTGCTGCGCACCCTGATGCTCCTGCCGATGGTCATGACGCCCGTCATCGTGGCCCTGACCTGGCGTATGCTCTACGGCCCAACGTACGGGTACTTCGATTACCTGCTCTCGCGACTCGGCCTGGGCCAGCCTAATTGGCTCGACAACAGCCGCCTGGCGCTCGTCTCGGTCATCGCCGTGGATGTCTGGCAATGGACGCCCTTCATGTTCCTGCTGCTTACGGCAGGGCTGCAGTCCATGCCCACCGAGCCGTTCGAGGCCGCACGCGTCGACGGCGCCGGCCGTCTCGCCACCTTCCGGCATCTCACGCTCCCGTTGATGCGCAATATCATCATCATCGCCCTGATCTTCCGGGCGATCGATGCCTTCGACACCTTCGACATCATCTGGGTACTCACGAATGGCGGCCCAGGCACCACCACGCAGACGCTGACGATCTACAGCTACTTCCAGTCGTTCCGCTGGTTTAACTTCGGCTATGGAGCCGCGCTCAGCGTGGTGATGCTGGTCGTGGTCGCGGTGTTCTGCGCGATCATGGTGCTGCTGATGAACAGGGAAACGGCATGACTCCACGGCACGAAGGGGCCTCGGGGACGACCGGCGCCGGCAGCCTGCCGGCTCCCGGCAACCAGGTAAAGCGCGCGAAGCAGTGGCGCGAGCTAGCCTCGGCCATCCTGGTGCGGCTGGCGGTGGTCGTGATCCTGATAGTGTTCCTGTTTCCGATCTACTGGATCGTCAGCACCTCGCTCAAGCAGCAGAACGACGTCGCCACGCTACCGCCCCACCTCTTCGACTTCCACCCAACGCTCGACAACTACGTTGCCGTGCTGCAAGGCAGCACCACCTTCCAGACCGCCGTGGCCGTGCCGGATTTCACGGCCGATCTCCTGCACAGCTTTCTGATCGGTATCGCCTCCACCGGGCTGGCGCTGATCCTCGGTACCCCGGCCGCCTACGTGCTGGCCCGGATCCGCTTCCGCGGCCGCGCGCTGCTGGCGATCTCCATCCTGGCCACGCGCATTTTGCCGCCGCTCGGCGTGCTGGTGCCGATTTTCGTGCTCTATAGCAAGGTGCATCTGATCGATACCTTTATCGGGCTGATCGTGCTCTATCTGTCCTTCAGCCTCTCGCTGGTGATCTGGATGATGCGCGGCTTCATAGCCGAGGTACCCGGCGCCCTGGAGGAATGTGCGATGATCGACGGCACCGGGCGGCTCGGCGCGCTGCTACGCATCACCCTGCCGCTGGTGGCGCCGGGTCTCGCCGCCACCACCATCCTCAGCCTGCTGTTCAACTGGAATGAGTTCCTGTTCGCGGTGACGCTCACCTCGCAGACCGCCCGAACGGCGCCCGTGGCCGCCTCGCTGTTCCTCAGCTCACACGCCGTGGTGTGGGGGAACCTCTCCGCGGCATGTGTGCTCATCGCCGGCCCGATCTTCATCTTCGCCCTCATGGTGCAACGCCACCTGGTCCGCGGTTTGGTGTCGGGAGCGGTTCGTGAATGAGGCTGGATGCGCATGGTCGACGGCGAGTAGTATGCTCATACGGAGCGACGGCATGAAGGGCGGCGACGGATGGTCCCGTTGCCGGAGACGCGACGAGGCGGCATGCGCGACACACCTGACCGATACGGTGAGGCGATCAGTGGGGCGCGGCGAGCGTCCCTGAGAGAGTTTTGGGCCCGCAAGGCGTTCGTGGTTGAGGCGATACGAACACCGGCAGGCGCGAAAAGGGGTGCGACGCATGGCTGAACGTGGGCGACGCAGACTGGTCAATGGGATCCTGGTCGGGGCGTTGATTTGTGGGATTACCCTGCAGGTTCCTCGCAGCGCCGCACAAGCGACGCCCGCACGGGCCGGCGGCACACTGACCGTGGAATTTCTGGACGACATCTCACACCTGGATACCGCGCTGTGCTACGACAACCAGTGCTATCCATTTGCGAAAGCAATGTTCGACCGTCTGGTCGACTACGCCGGCGCCGGCGACAAGCTCGTTCCCGATGCCGCGGCCGCAATGCCGGCGATCACCAACGGTGGTCACACCTACACATTCACCTTGCGTAACGACGTGCACTTCTGGAACGGGCGGCTCGCCACCGCCTCGGATTGGGCGTACTCCTTCGAGCGGATCATCAATCCGAAGATCCAATCCGGCGCTTCCAGCTTCTGGATGAACATCGTGGGCGCGGACGCGTACGCGAGCGGAAAAGCACAACACGCCGCGGGCATCAAGGCGCCCAGCCCCTTCAAGCTGGAGATCGACCTGGTAAGCCCGGATGCGTCGTTCCTCAACGTGCTGGCCATGCCGTTCGGCTCGGTGGTCGACAAGAACCAAATCGCCAAATACGGGAGGTCGTACGACTCACAGCACCCCATGGGCACCGGTCCCTACATGTTCTCGCGGCACGTGCTGGGCCGCGAGCTGGTGCTGGTCAAGAACCCGCATTACTTCCTGGCTAACGCAGGAAAGGTCGACACCATCCGGGGAGAGATTGGGGTGTCGACGGAGACGGCGCTGCTGCGCATTTAGAAGTGCCAGGCGGACCTGGACGGCGATTTCCCCACCACGATCCCCGCCGCGGAATTTATCAGCGTGTCGCAAGACCCGGTGCTGAGCAAACGCCTGCTGCGGCAGGAGCAGATCGCGACCCAATACCTCTTCATGAACACACAAGTGAAGCCGTTCGACAATGTGCTGGTGCGCCGCGCCATGAACATGGCGATTAACAAGACCATTCTCTCGCGGTTGGTGAACGGGCGGGGCATCCCGACGTCAACCATCGAGCCGCGCAAGATGCCCGGCTACGGCGCGTACTCGCTCTACTCGTACGACCCGGCCGGCGCGCGCAAGCTGCTGGCGCAGGCCGGCTACCCTAACGGGTTCAGCACAACCTTTTATTCCGATAACACAACCGACGATGCCCGTATCTCGCAGTCGATTGCCCAGCAATTGCAGGCAATCGGTGTGAAAGCCGACCTCAGGGTGGTCGACGCAAACACGTTCCAGACGCTCTTCGGCACGAAGGGACGAGTGCCGCTTGGCCTGAACGGCTGGTATCAGGACTTCCCGGATCCCAATGACTTCGTCGAGCCCATCCTCAGCTGCGCATCGGCGGTGCCGGGCGCGCAGAACGCCGCGTGGTATTGCAATCCAAAAGTCGACGCGGTGGCGCATCGCCTGAAATCCACAACCGACCAGAAGGCCCGGTTGCGCCAGTACCCGCAACTCGACCGCATGATCATGCAAGATGCGCCCTGGGTGCCGTTACTCACGCCGGTCTTCTACGTTCTGCCATCGGCCAACGTGCGAAACTTCTATTTCGACCCTGTCTGGTTCTACATTTACGCTGATTACGCCAAGGCTTGAAGCGGCGGGCCGCGAGTGCAGCGGGTGTGTCTCAGCCCGCCGCACCTCTCGTTACTCTCCACTACCCCCGCTAATCACGCTGTTCTCCACCGCGCCGGCACTGTGGGTCGACGCTTGAGGGACCCAACCCTCGATGGGAATCCCGCGTTCATGGCCCATGGGCGAGTAGTGCGGACACCGTACGTAAACCGTGGCCACGGTTTGCTATGCTTGGCGTGATTGGGCGAGGACGATTACCGCTCTCGCCGTCCAACGAAAGATTTGGGAGGGTCGCGCATGCCTGCCAAAGCCGGCACGTCTCCATTGGCGGAAGTAACATGCCGGCCGGTCACGGCCGATCGCTGGTCCGACTTCGAGCAGTTGTTTGGCGAGCGCGGCGCCTGCGCCGGCTGTTGGTGCATGTACTTGAAGCTGCCGCGCGCTACTTTTGACCGGCAGAAGGGTGCCGAAAACAAGGAAGCAATACGGGCAGAGATCATTGGCGGCGGCACGCCGGGGTTGCTTGCCTATGCCGGCGACGAGCCGGCCGGCTGGTGCGCCATCGCCCCTCGTGATGCATATCCTGCGCTAGCCCGATCACGGATTCTCAAACCGGTCGACGAGTCGCCGGTCTGGTCGGTCACCTGCTTCTTCGTAGCCAGGCCATATCGCCGCCAGGGTCTGGCGGCGCGTCTCCTCAGGGCTGCCGTGGACCATGCAGCGACGCATGGCGCCACGATCGTCGAAGGATACCCGGTCGATTCTCGACAGGACAAGATGCCCGACACATCCGCCTGGATGGGCCTGGCGAGCACGTTCCAGGCAGTGGGCTTTACCGAGGTTGCACGGCGCTCTGAGTCTCGGCCAATCATGCGCTACCGGATTGGCAAGCGCTGAGCGGTACGGTGCCCGCGGTATGCCGGCGACACGGTTTTCTCGGCGCCGGCTCCGTGCCACGACCCGCGCCCGGTGAGGCCGGGCACTCGAGAGCAGGAACGGCAGTCACCCGCCGATCCTGACAGATTCCACCCTACTTGACAGCTAGCATCCTTCGAACCGATACTGACTGCGCAGAAGGACCAGACCGGGTACAAGGTTCGGCGCGGAACCCTACCATCCAGTGCCGTTCAGCGCGTCGTGACGCCAGCGTATACGAGCGAGTGCCTGTTGATCTGGCGGCGTTTCCGCTATTCAGCACCGAGCTAGGCTGTTCCGCGACCCAGAGTCAGTTGGCGGGAGGTGCTATGGAGTAGTGCTGTTCGTGGAGGATCCCGCGGAGGCGATATCGTATCAGGCGTCTTCTCATTCTATGTGTGGCTTTGCTCAACTCTCACGCAGTCTACCTGCAGTCAGACCGGTATCCTCTGCCACCTGACAGCACTCCCGATTGGGGATTGGCAGGTCGGTAGGGGGGATTCCGCCAAAGAGTTGTAGGACATTAGGAGGTCAAACGCATGAGCCTCTTCCGTCCCCGAGCGCGGGCGCTGGTGACCGGCGCAACGCTGACGGCGTTGCTCGCCGGCGCGGTAAGCCCGGTGCACGCGCACCGGCCACTCCAAGCGGCAAGGGCCGCCGCCAACGTACTGGTGTATCCCTTAGCTGCCAAGGTGCTGTGGCCAGGTACGCTGGACCCCTCGCTGGTTTCAGCGCTAGCCGACCTTGACGTCATCCAAAAGATCTACGCTGGTCTGGTAAAGCAGGCCTATGACGACAGGACTCATCAATTCAAGGTCGTGCCGGACTTAGCCACCGGAATGCCGGCTGTCAGCAAGGACGGTCTCACCTATACCTTCAAGATTCGTCCCGATGCAAAGTTTTCAGATGGCAAGCCGGTTACGGCCCAGGACTTCGTCTGGAGCCTCATGCGCGTTCTCGATCCCAAAGCGCAGTCCCCAGTCTCCTATTACTTGTATGACATCAAGGGCGCCTCGGACTACAACGCCGGCAAGGCGAAGTCATTTGGCGTGAAGGCAATCGACGCCGGCACGTTGCAAATCACACTGGTCCACCCCGTTGTCTACTTCCTGTACGAGATGACCTATCCGACGTATTTCGCGGTCGAACAAAGCGTAAAGGTTGGCGCGCCGCTCACCTCCACGCCTTCGATGGTAGTTGGCGCCGGCCCCTGGATGGTCAAGGGCGGAGCCTGGAATTACCGCAGCCAGATCACGCTCGTGCCCAATCCGAATTACTACGGCTCAAAGAAGTTCAAGCTCACGGAGATCGATATCGCGTTCACCGGCACCAATGAGACGATGCTCGCCGCATACAAGAGCGGCCAGTATCCGCTTGCCTGGCTGCCGGCCGCCGATGTCGCGAGTTACCGGGGTAAGCCG
>JAQBPC010000354.1 GCA_028287725.1 Chloroflexota bacterium
ATAGCGCTACTCGCCCTCATTTTTATGCGTGATCAGGTACGGCTGGTACTGCACGAGCAGACAAGCCAGTCACCCCCGGATGAGCAGATGCAATCAGCACAGCCCGAGTAGCAGAGGGGTATCGACGTGACCAGGACACTCTCTATACTTGGAGGCACCGGCTCAATAGGGCCTGAGGTCGTTTCCGAAGCTACAGGCGCAGGCCGGCAGGTGAAAGCGCCGGCGCGTTCGGCGGAGGCAGAGCAGACCCTGAGTCAGGCTGGCGCACTCCCCATTCGCGGTGATGCCGCGCAGCCCGAGCACTGGATCGCGGAGACGAAAGGCGCTAGAGCTCTTGCTCAGCACGGCTATGTCACGGCGCCGGCTTCTGGATGACATCTAGACATTTCTGCGCGGACCTTATGCGAGTATGAGCGCAAGTCCATCGGTGAGCTGTGCATATACGTACAGTGACGCGGAAGTTGACGCGCAGCAACACTTCCCCGCCCGGCGCTACCATGTTCTCGTTATAACCCCACCGGCCTGAACGGCGTTGCCCAAGACGAGGAGATGTCACGCGTGATTAAAGCGGTCGTATTCGATATGGATGGTGTGCTCATCGACTCCGAGGAGGTTTGGAGCCGGGTGCGCGCCGAAGTGGTGGCGCGTCACGGTGGTCACTGGACGGAGGACGATCAGCGCAATGTGATGGGTGACAACTCGCGCCAGTGGTCGGCATACATTAAACGCACCTGGAACCTGCCGCTAAGCGAGGACGAGATCTTTCGGGAGGTTCTCGCGATGATGATAACTTCCTATGAGCACGAGCTGCCCGTGCTGCCAGGCGCGCACGAGGCCGTGGCTCTTCTCGGCAAAAGATACCCATTGGGAGTGGCCTCGTCGTCACCGCGCGAGTTGATTACGGTTGCACTGCGGCTGGCCGGCTTCGCCGATTCGTTTGGAGTGATCGTGTCGTCGGACGACGTAGCCCACGGCAAGCCCGAGCCGGATGTCTACTTGCTGGCGGCGGAACGGCTGGGGGTTTTGCCGGCTGACTGCCTGGCGATCGAGGATTCCACGAACGGAATACGCGCCGCCATCGCCGCCGGTATGAAGACTATAGCGGTACCAAATCCGGTCTTTCCTTCTGCGGAGGAAGTTCTGGCTCAGGCCGCGCTGGTGCTGCCAAATCTGCTGATGCTCAATGAGTCGACGATTGAAGCGTTTTCAGACGACGCTAGCTAAGCTCGACCCCGCATGCAGACTCGCGGTCGCCGAGGAGATCTGGCCAGCCACGGCTCTGATCGGTGCTCATAATCTCGCTGCCTCTACCGACGACATATCGGGGACGACTGCTAAACGGTACATTTGTAGCGGTGCATGAGTACGCCAAGCTGCAAGGAGAACGTCGTGGCTGAATTGGATCTTGTTATTCGTGGCGGTCAGATCATTACCGCTACATCTGCTGCCACAGCCGATATAGGGATTGCCGGCGGGAAAATTGTACAGATCGGCGGCGATCTCCAGGCGGTACAAGAAATTGACGCCACGGGCAAGTTGCTTTTCCCCGGTGGGCTAGACGCTCACGTTCATCTCTCGCGACTGCCGGATGACACCGCGGAACCCGGCTGGGTAGATGACTTCACAAGTGGTTCGGCCGCGGCCCTCGCGGGAGGGATCACGACAGTAGGCAACATGACGTTTCTTGCAGCCGGCGAGCTACCGTTAGCCGGCTTAGCGCGCGAAACGGCCGTCGCCCGCGGGCAAGCGATCGCCGACTTCTTTCTCCACCCGGTTTTGGACACGATCACGCCACAGGCTCTCGGCGAGATCTCCAGCTTGCGCGATGCCGGGTGCAACACCATCAAGTACTTCATGAGCACCCCAACGTTCGATGCGCAGGTTCCGGGCTTCGTTGAGGCCACACGCCGCGCGGGGGCCGAAGGCATCCTTACGCTGATTCACTGCGAAGACTACACGCTGATCGAAGACGCCATCGCACAATTGCAGAAGGAAGGGCGGTCGGCGCTGACATATTATCCAGAGAGCCGCCCAGTGATTTCCGAGGTCGTTGCCACGCAACGCGCGGTTGCCTTCGCCGAGGCCACCGGTGCGCCTGTGTACATCGTCCATCTATCGTCAGAGCGCGCGCTGGCGGTATGCGCTGAGGCACAGGCCCGTGGCGTTCCGGTCTATGTGGAGACGCGGCCGTTTTATCTGCACCTGACCTCCGAGCGCTTTGCGGAGGACGAAGGTGCCAAGTATGTTGGCCAACCGCCGCTGCGGGAGCCAAGCGACGTCGATGCGATTTGGAACGGCCTCCGACAGGGAACGGTCCATACCGTCTGTACTGACCATGCACCGTACGCGCTCGCGGCAAAACTAGACCCTGAGCTCTCGATTGCGAATCTCCGGCCCGGTGCCGAGAATCTTCAAACCATGCTCCCGATGCTCTACTCGGAAGGGGTGCGAAAGGGGCGGCTGTCTCTCCACCGTTTCGTCGAAGTTACATCTACCAACGCAGCCAAGCTGTTCGGGCTCTATCCACGCAAAGGCACAATCAGCGTTGGCAGCGACGCGGACATCGTGCTGTTCGACCCGACACTCACCCGCCGTATCGATCGCTCCATGCTCAAGTCAAACTGCGACTATTCACCGTACGAAGGCTGGGAGGTGACGGGCTGGCCGGTGCTCACGCTCCGGCGTGGCGAAATTGTGTTCCGCGACGGTGCGGTGACCGGCCGCGATGGTAGTGGTCAGCTTCTACGGCGCGACGCTACATGCATGCACTAACGTTCATTACCGAATTCACAGAACCGGTGTCTATTTGCCCAAATACTGTAGGCCAACATGCGACGTCGCGTGTTGGCCTACAGTAGGTGGGTTTCAACGTGGACGGAGCAGTGCCGGCAGCCATCGCCGAACCTTCTCGGGTTCGCGCCTTTGCGACGCACGAACACGGGATCATGTTCGCAAGCAACTCTCTAAATTATTTTCACCGCTTCATCCTGCTTCGGTCTTGTGAAGCATCCACAAAGGATTCCCCATCTGCGACTTCTAGGCGGGATAGCTTGCCACCGCCGACAATCCTGGCTGCCGGGATCGCCGGCTTCCTCGGCCTCCGCTACGTCGATCGAGACACCAGAGCAACGGAGTGATACGCAGGCTTGCTCCTGCTTGGATCGACGTATGCTGCCGCCGGTAAGAACGGGTGAACCAGTCTTTGACGCCGGCCAGTGACGCAATACACAGTCGCTAGCGGTGGAACCTCCACTCCATCGGACCATAGTTGTCGCACGGCTCGAGCGCTCACACGGTCTCAACGTCCAGGGATCGAGGTATGTGTTAGGCATCTAGCGGGTCTGCATCGCTCTGCGGTGCTGCCTGCTTGACTGCGCCCAGCGCGACGAGCGCCGACCGCTGTACCTCCGTCACACCGGTCAGCCCGGCGATGTCCATGCGCTCATAGCGGCGATCGCTCCGCAGGGTGTGCAAACATGCGCCACTCTCCGCATCCCACAGTTTGACTGACCCGTCAAAGCTGCCGCTGGCCGCCAGCCTTCCGTCGCCGCTCAGCGCCACGGCCCAGACTAGGGCGGTATGGCCCGCCAGGGTTGCTCGTAGCCGCCCGCTAGGC
>JAQBPC010000355.1 GCA_028287725.1 Chloroflexota bacterium
ACCGCGGACTGGCTCTCGAGCCCGCGAACCCAGAACATGTGGTCCTCCATGGTGAATTGGGTTTTGCCACCTCCTCCGAGCGACAGCCTGAGTCTGAGCGCGTCCGTGGCAAGTGGTTTCGTAAACATCGGCGTCGACACGTCGGCAGGACCATCGAACCAAGCGCTGTCGGCTCGAGTGGTCGGGCCTCATGCCGCAACTACGGTCGATTTGCAACCAACCGCGCCAAATCACTACACGGGACAGATCCAGGCAGGTTCACAAGGCGCGTACCTCATCGATGTTCAAGCACGACTGACAGGGACGGGCCGGAAGGCTGGATTAACGCAAAGTGTTAGCGGCGGCGTTGTCGTCCCATACGCGCCCGACTATCGTGATACGGGGACCGACTTTACGGCGCTGCGGAACATTGCGGCCGCGGGCGGCGGCACGATCATCAAAGATCCGTCTGCGGCCTTTGCGAACAACCTGGCGCCTGTGAACGCACCCACGCCACTGCAAACGCCCCTGCTACTGTTAGCGCTCTTGCTGTTGCCGCTCGATGTCGCTGCACGCCGGCTCGTGCTGCAGAGAAGTGACTGGGTGACCCAGCTGCATGCACTGGCGATGAGGCGATCAGATTCTCGAGGCCCAGTGGAAAACTCAACAACCGCAATGCTGCGCAAGCGGCGGACAAGCGTCCCCTTTCGAGCCCAGTCGCATAATCTGGTGCCACGAAAGGCGGTCCAGACGACTCGCACCGTTCCGACAGCTGAGACACCACCTCCTGGCATTCGCCGAGACAGCAGGACCAGTCAGCCGACCGCCACGAATGCGGCGCAGGTGCCGGCGACTACGGATGATGTCGGCACGCGCAATCCGGAAGGTCGGGCAACTTCACCCGCACCGGTAAACGGGGAGCATGGCTCTAGCGCGGCTTCCAATCTTCTTGAGTCTAAGCGGCGGCGCAGGAAACGCTAGCGGTCCAAGACGGCTCTACCAGCCGGATACCGCCACCACGATGCTCAAGGTGGCAATCGTGTTCGCCATCGCGTGGAGCAGCATGCTGGAATAGATTGATCCTGTCTTTTCCACCACAACTCCGAAGACGACTCCCATGAAGAAAAGCCACGGGAAGAGCACTGGAACGCCGTGTAAAGCGGCAAAGGCCGCTGCGCTCACACTGATCGCCGCCCAGCTCGGCATCCGCTGTCGAAGCATCGTCAAGAGAAAACCCCTGAAGAATGTCTCTTCGGCCAGGGGTGAGAGCACGATCAAGAGTATGGACAGCATGACAAAATTTGCCGACGACGCGGACATTCCTTGAGTCAGGATGCCAACCTGCGGATTGTGGATTGCGCCTCCAATAATCAGCGCTTGCAACCGAGTAAGCAGGAACCCAGCGAGGGCGACCGGCACGAACAATAAGGCAATGCGAACATATGCTCGTGCGGACAAACGACGGAAGCCAAGTGATGACAGAGGAACATGATATCGAACGACGGTGTGCCGGTACACGGCGTACAGCAAACTGCTGCACACTGCCCCGCCAACACAAAGCGCCATAATCGCTGAGCCGTAAGGGGCAATAACGGTACCCAACCGATCGTAGCTTCCAACTGGGATTATTCGCAGCCCTTCGCCAAATAAAAAAGCAAACGACAGCAGCAACCGAAACAGGAAAAACCCACAAATCGCCCCGGCGCTGAGTGCAATCGTCCAGCCTACGATACGACCGGTGTCTGCCAAGCCCCACGGTACGGACCTGGAACTGGTCCTGGATCGTGGCTGCTCTAAGCGAGCCAGCACATATTCGAGGCTGCCTTGTCGCAGGCGCACGAACTTCGATTCCAGTTGCTCAAGGACCCAGGGACTTGCCGGCCGTCGTTCGATCATCATTTCATCCTGCAAGCTAGAAGAGCATCAGCCATTGCTGGGGCGTAGCGACTAGTATATGCAGGCCGAGATGGCGCACTGGTGAGTTATACACAGGTGGACTGGCGCAAGTTTTTCCATCCACGGTCCGCTTAGGAACGAGCGCGGTGTCCAGGGGAGGAAGTCCAACGTTTAGATTTTGGAGTGTACGAAGGTCATGCGCGCCTGGGTCCAGATGGCCGACCAAAACTGCACCCCGACCTATAGGTTAATGCAGGGGGGATCGGGATCTTTCAGCGATTGCTGTGTGTGACTCGCGTGGAACGGCGGCGTCGCTTGAGAAAGAGAATTGAGAACGAGGACACGCCCCATAGAAAGAAGAGCACACCAAGTCCGGACACGTCGACGCTCGCGACCGCGATGCCAAGGAAGAAGAGGATCAAGCCTATTACAGCCACAATCACGGGTACGCTCAACGGCTTAGGAGCACGTTCCCGTCTGCGTCCCGACGTACCAGCTGTCGCCATCAATCAGCCCCTCCAGCGAATCGTTTTAGATGTCTCTTTGGCAATTTCTTCGCTCCATGAAAGAGCGCCATTTCGCAGCATCATCTCTAACGGCATGTCTACGGTACTGAATTGCTCGATTCTTTGGTTCAGAGTGACCGATTATCATCGAGCGTGCCACCACAAAGGTAACAGACTTGTAGCCAGCAGCATGCTTCTGTCGGAACGCTCAAAGCTCAGTCGAAGCATGTCGCTTTTCAATCGAACATTCTAGCCAGGCATCGAGTTACATGAAAGACAATACCCGCTACGATTCAACCTACACAGCGTAAAGTATTGAGCGGTCACCGCTCACAAGGCACGCTTTGTATCGCTTCCCTGCTGAAGATACTCTAGTAAGGAAGCATCGACGTTCATGCGACGTGCTACGTTTGTTCAGAGCAGATTGGGATGGAATCGATGGCTGAG
>JAQBPC010000385.1 GCA_028287725.1 Chloroflexota bacterium
GGCGCGGACGGAGCAACGGTATTGCAAGTTACGGAGACCTTTGCACGATACTGTGCCGTCACCGCCTTTCTGTTGGTGCAACACACTGGGGTATGCCGATCTATCGCAGTTGGTGGCTCGCCAATCGCGGCCGACCTTTTACCCGCCCTCGCGCGAGGTGAAATGATCGCCGGCATTGGCGCAGCGCAACTCCGTCGGGCCGGTCCGCCGATGCTCCGTGCTGCGGCTGTCGACGGCGGCTATCAGCTTGACGGCCGCGTGCCGTGGGTCTCGGGATACGGGCTCATGACGCACCTGGCACTGGGGGCGATGGTCGAGGGTGTTGGCCCACTGTTTTTCTGGGTACCGTTCCGCGAGGCCCCCGGCATCCGATTTAGCGAGCCACAGGATTTGGCCGTGATGCGCGCCGCTTCGACAGTGAGCGCCGTCTGCGAAGGGCTATTTGTGCCTCAAGCCAATCTCATTGGGGACGATGCCGGTGGGTACTGGCAGGCGCAACATGGTGGAGCGCTGGCAAATCCTACGGCGTTCGTTCTTGGCATCGGTGCTGCCTCACTTGACGGCCTCCGCACCGCCGTTGAACGTGTAGGGCGTCCGCCCCAGCTTGCCTATGTCCAGGAATTAACCGACTCGCTTGCAGCAGCGCGAAGCCACTTTTACGATCTGGTACAAGCATCATCCCTCGGAAGCGCTTCGCCCGATCTACTTGATGCGCTACTGGACGCGCGAGTTTCGACGACTCGCTTGGTGCTAAGAATCGCCGAGGCTGCCATCGCGGCAGAGGGTGGTGGCGCTCACTTGCGCACCAATCCGGCTCAGCGCCACCTGCGTGAGGCGGCATTCTTCCTGACCGTGACCGTTAATCCGGCCGCGCGCGAGGCGTTGGTGCTTGGAATGTAACGTGGCAAAATGGCGCGCATTGGGTTGCAACACGCAGTCCCTTGGGATAGGTCGCCCGTTCAGGTCAAACGATTCGCGCCGCGGCGGCCTGAACGATCGCCGCGAATTCTAGCGGCTTCAGGCTGGCCCCACCAACCAGTGCCCCATCGATCTCGGCCTGACTAAGAAACTCAGCGGCGTTAGCCGCCGTAACGCTTCCACCGTACTGAATGCGAACGGCCTGGGCCGCATCGCTTCCGCCTATACTTTCCAAGACTGAGCGGATACGTAGTGCCACTGCATTCGCATCATCACCCGACGCCGCAATGCCCGTTCCAATTGCCCACACCGGCTCATATGCCATCACGACAGAGGACAACTCCTCTGGTGAAATGCCGTGCAACGCCCCGCGCACTTGATATGCGATCAGATCGTTCGTCTGACCCGCTTCACGCTGGGCCAGCGTCTCACCGACGCAAACGATAGGCGTCAGGCCGTGAGTCAGGGCCGCCCGCACTTTTAGGTGAACGGCCTCATCTGTCTCACCGAAGTGCTGGCGCCGTTCGGAGTGCCCGATAATCGCGTACTCACATACACCCACAAGCATCGCAGCCGAGATCTCGCCGGTGAATGGACCTGCGTCCTTCCAGTAAATATTTTGCGCACCGACCCCAATCGTGCTGTCGAGTGCCTTACGCACGTTGTACAGCGAAATCGCCGGCGGACAGATGACCAGCTCGACCCCGGGTGCGTCGGTAATTGCCTCGGAGATCTTCACGGCAAGGTCGCGTGCTTCCGTCGGCGTAGTGTGCATTTTCCAGTTCGCGGCCACTATTGGCCGGCGGACTGACCCCAGTTGCGAATGAACCGGCGCTGAGCTCATGGGCGGTCCTCTAGGGCCGCAACACCCGGCAGGACTTTGCCCTCAAGGAATTCGAGCGTGGCGCCGCCACCGGGCGAGACGTGTGTGATTTTCGACGCTAGTCCCTGGCCCTCGAGGGCCGCAACCGAATCGCCCCCACCCACCACCGTGACGGCGTTACTTTCCGCAAGAAGAGTGGCGACAGCACGTGTGCCATTTGCAAAGGGCTCGAGCTCGAAGACGCCCATAGGGCCGTTCCACAAGATGGTCTCGCTGCCTGATAGGGCATTCCCAAATTCACGAATCGTCTCTGGGCCGATGTCCAGTATTTGCCAGCCGGCCGGTACTTCGTTAATAGGCACGACTCGGGTGTTGGCATCCGCGGAAAACTGATCGGCGATGACTGCGTCAGTCGGGAGCAGCAAGCGAACGTTACGCTGTGCGGCGTCAGCCTCTATCGCCTTTGCCGCATCCAGGAGATCCGGTTCAAGCAGGGAATCACCGACCTCAAGGCCACGGGCTTTTAAGAACGTACCCGCCATGCCACCGCCGATAATGAGCGTGTCCACGCGATCCAGCAGATGCTTGAGAACCGCAAGCTTGCTGGAGACCTTAGCCCCGCCAATAATGGCGGCGAATGGCCGGCGCGGATTTTCAATCAGGCTGCCTAGCATATCCAATTCGGCCAGCATGAGCAGCCCGGCTACGGACGGCAGGAAGTGGGTGACCCCTTCGGTCGACGCGTGGGCCCTGTGGGCGGTGCCAAATGCGTCGTTGACATAAATGTCACCTAGCTTTGCCAGCGACTTGGCGAAGCCTTCGTCGTTCGCCTCTTCTTCCTTATGGAAACGAAGGTTCTCGAGCAGAAGGATCTGGCCAGGCTCAAGATTGTTCGCGAGAGCTTCAACCTCGGGACCTATGCAGTCTGGGGCGACGGGCACGTGCTGGCCGAGAATCTCGGAAAGCTTTGCGGCAATAGGCGCCATGCGGAATCGTTCATCAACCTTGCCCTTTGGCCGGCCAAGATGGGACATGAGCACGATGCGCGCACCGTGGGTTCGCAGATATTGCAGCGTCGGGCGGGTAGCGCGCAGCCTCGTGTCGTCCGACACTGAGCCGTCCTCACGCTGCGGGGCATTGAGATCAGCGCGGACGAGGACACGCTTGCCATTGACGTCGATATCGCGAACGCTTCGCTTCGGCATGAGTGTGAATCCCTTCGTTGGATCGCGCGCAGGATCTTAACGTAGTGCGCTTACAGACCTTTATGAGCGATGAACGCCGCAAGATCCGAGACACGGGATGCGTAGCCCCATTCGTTGTCGTACCAGGCGATTACCTTGACCATATTCCCGCCGAGAGACATGGTGGAGAGACCGTCGACTATCGAGCTATGTGAATCGCCACGGAAATCGCTCGACACGAGCGGCAGGTCCGTGTACGCGAGGATGCCTTTGAGTGGACCTTCCGCGGCTTCCTTCAGCACTCCATTTAGGCCGGCGACATCGGTGCTGCTCTCCAGCTCCGCGACAAAGTCAACGACCGAGACGGTCATGGTCGGCACGCGGAGCGAGAAGCCGTCAAACTTGCCCTTAAGCTCGGGAATAACGAGCGCGAGCGCCAGCGCCGCACCGCTTGACGTAGGAATAATGTTCGCGGCGGCAGCGCGCGACCGTCGCAAATCCTTATGGACCTGGTCCAGGATCTTCTGATCGTTGGTGTACGAATGGACGGTTGTCATCAAACCGCGCACGATACCGAATGTTTCGTGCACTACCTTCGCAACTGGGGCGAGACAATTGGTAGTGCAGCTTGCGTTTGAAATAATATTGTGCTTCTTGGGGTCGTACTTTTCTTCGTTGACACCGAGGACAACCGTAATGTCTTCGCCTGTCGCAGGCGCGGAAATGATTACTTTCTTCGCGCCACCCTCGAGATGCGCCGCGGCCTTCGAGGCATCGGTGAATATGCCGGTAGACTCGATGACGATGTCTACGCCAAAATCTTTCCAGGGGATTTGGGCCGGATCGCGCTGTGCGACGACCGCTACGTGATGGCCATTCACGACAAGCGCAGATTCTTCTGCTTGAACGTCCCCGTCAAACACACCATAGGTGCTGTCATATTTGAAGAGATGAGCGTTCGTCTTCGTGTCGGTAAGATCGTTTACTACCACGACTTCTATCTCGTTCGGATGCCTCTCGAGAATAGCGCGCAGCGATTGTCGACCGATGCGGCCAAAGCCGTTAATCCCTATGCGGGTCGCCATTTGACGATTCTCCTTTTACTGCTCGGGGAAAATGAGCGACAGGATGGTATGCGCGGATCCAGCTTGCCGGACAGCCGAAATGGCATGCATAGGTATCTACACGCACGAGTCGGCGCTGCCGTGCGCTCCATGTTCATAATGCCCGATTGCAATCCTGTGCTGCAACTCAAAATCCCGCTTTTCAGTAGTCTATGAGCGGCAAACGGTCTGGCCGCGAGTCGCGCCGTTGGTCCGTTTTGGCGGGCCTTATTGCCGCGGTTCCGTAGTGTGTGCCGGCCGCTGTCCGCGTTGGTTTCATGCCAGAATATCGTGTGCTAATACTAAGGATCGAGATTGGTACTTGCCAAAAGGGTTGACATTAAGCGAAAATAGCCCGTTTGGTACACGTCTATATGACCCCGTATCGTCCCGCGCTTGCTAGAATGATGGGAGTAACTGCCCCCGTAACATTCTTGACGGGATCGCCGTCTCAGGGAAGAGATGGGTGTACGAGGCTATATGGACGAATTGCGGTCTTTCTACGGCCCCAACGCGGGCTACGTACTTGAACTTTACGATAGGTTTCTCCAGGATCCGGCTTCGGTAGATGAGGCTGCCAGGGACGTGTTCGCGCGCTGGAGCCCGATCGACGTTGCAACAATGCCGTCGAGCGGTAATGGTCATGTTCCGGCACAACACGTCCTGTCCGTAACTGATCCGCGCGATGTCGCGCGTATTACGCGGCTCTCACACCTGGCTCGCACGATACGAAGTCGAGGTCACTTGGCCGCGCGACTCGATCCGCTCGGGAACGAGCCCCCAGGGGACCCGAGTCTGGATCTCGAAGGATCTGGCGTGGAACCCAAGGATCTCGTTGAGCTTCCTCCGACAGTCATCAAAGGGCCGGTCTCGCTTACAGCCAAGAACGCGGGCGATGTGATCGCTGCGCTGCGGGACGTCTATTGCGGCACGACCGGGTATGATTACGCCCATATACAAGATGCTGCCGAGCGGACCTGGATCCGTGACGCCATTGAATCTGGCCGGTTTCGGCAATGCATGGACGCTCAATCCAAACGGCACGTGCTTGAGCGGCTAACGGATGTCGAAGCGTTCGAAGCGTTCTTGCACCGCGCGCTACCCGGTCAAAAGCGCTTCTCCATCGAAGGCACCGATATGCTTGTGCCAATGCTCGACGCTGTGATTCGAAGCGCTGCCGTCGGCGGCACTCGTGATGTGGTGATGGGGATGGCGCACCGCGGGCGCTTAAACGTACTGGCCCACGTGCTCGGCAAACCCTACGCTCAGATATTCTCAGAGTTCCACCGCGCGACGACCAGCCCGACCATGGCGCCGAGCGAACATTTCGCTCACTATGGCTGGACTGGCGATGTGAAGTACCATCTCGGAGCTCAAACGACAATGACCGCCGGGGAGGCGGTCCCGGTACGAATCACACTCGCGCCTAACCCAAGCCATTTGGAATTCGTTAATCCCGTGATTGAGGGCATGGCACGCGCGTTGCAAGACCGGCGCGACGCGCCAGGTATTCCGGCACAGGATACGTCTTCCGCCCTTGCCATCCTAATTCATGGAGACGCCGCATTCCCTGGCGAGGGCGTAGTCGCGGAAACGCTCAACCTATCGCAGCTCGCCGGCTACACGACGGGTGGCACGATAAACATCATTGCTAACAATCAGCTCGGCTTTACGACTGGGCCTGCTGATGCGCGGTCAACGCTGTATGCCAGCGACCTCGCGAAGGGCTTTGAGATTCCGATCGTCCACGTCAATGCGGATGACCCGGAGGCCTGCGTCGCCGCGGCCTTCCTTGCCTATGCCTATCGAGAGCGATTCCACAAGGATTTCTTGATCGATCTCGTCGGTTACAGGCGCTGGGGTCACAACGAGGGCGACGAGCCCGCGTTCACCCAGCCATTGATTTACGAGCAGGTACGCCGGCACCCGTCAGTGCGTGCCATTTGGGCGCAGGCGCTCGATCGCGACGGCATCGTCCCGCTGGCGGAGTCCAATGAGATGTTGCGAACGGCAGTAGTCAGGCTGCAAGAGATTCTCACGAACGAGGCCGGCGTAACCACACGCGAGGAACGTGAGGAGGAGCCGGTAGTAGGTGTAGTCGCACCTGCCGTTTCGGCCGAGACACTCATGGCGTATAACGAAGAGTTGCTGGCTCGGCCAGAGGGCTTCACTACCCATCCGAAGCTGGAACGAAACCTGCTTGCTCGTCGGGCTGCCGTCGGTCCGGGTGGTGGTATCGATTGGGCGCATGCGGAATCACTTGCGTTCGCTTCACTGCTCGCCGAGGGTACTCCGATTCGATTGACCGGACAGGACGCGGAGCGTGGCACGTTTAGCCAGCGACATCTCGTGTTGCACGATGCGGTGACCGGCAGTCGCTTTGTTCCACTGCACGCCGTAAAGGAGGCCCGAGCCTCTTTCGCGGTATACAACAGCCC
>JAQBPC010000399.1 GCA_028287725.1 Chloroflexota bacterium
GGCATCACCATGATCAGGGGCGGGAGCAGGCCGGCCGCGATTTGCTCATTGGCGGCGTATTCGGCATGCACGCCGCGCAACCAGTCGTCCGGTGTGCCCGGCGATCCGTGCAGCAAATACACCACCGGATACCGGCGGCCACGATTGGCGGGGTCGGTATAGCCGGGCGGCAAGTACACCAGGTACGACCGGCGGGCGCCATGCAGCGCCGGGCTGACCACAATCCCTTTAACGACGGTGCCATGGCGCACGGGAACCGTCAGCGCGATGGGAGCGGCACCCGGATGCGGGCTGACCAAACGCACGACCGCCGCTTTCTGCTGGACGGGAAAGAAGATATCGCCCTGATAGATGATCTGGTCGATCAGGAACGCGCGCGTGGGCGGGATCGCAAAGAGCAGGCCCAGAAGCGCCGGCAGCGTGAGAAATCCAACGCCAATCCGCACCAGCCAGCGTCGAAGCTCGCCCTTGCGGCGGGCCCGTGTAGGGCCTACGGCATGACCAGCGGTCCGTTCATGAGTCAGCGCATTCATAACGGTACCCCCTTGTCGGCGTTGCCAATCTCGGCGGTGAGACGTGTCACGTGACGTAGGGCGATGGCTTTGGCAAACTGTCGCGCGCCTAGCGGCGTTCAGCATAGGTGCGGGTCGTTGCCACGCAGCCTATTCGTGTGATGGTGGAAACGCCCTATCCGCCTCCTCCTGCAGCCGGTGCTCGTTGCGCCGGAGGAACAGCATACTGCCGATGCCGGCTACGACGGCCAGCACGATGGTTGCAATGCCCAGGTAACCCCCGACTCGATGGATGCTCTGGCCGATGAGGTAGCCTCCAAGACCGACACCAGCCGCCCAGAGGAGGCCACCAGCGGCGTTGTAGGCGAGGAAGCGCTTCCACGGCAAACGGGCCGTGCCGGCCAAAAAAGCGGCACAGATTCGCAGCACGGGCAGAAAGCGTCCGAAGAACACGACCTTGCCGCCGTGTTTGTCGAACAGGTACTGGCCTAGCCGCAATTTGCGCTCGGTGAGAAACACATATTTACCGTAGCGGCGCAGCAGGCGATAACCACCCGCGCGCCCAATCAAGTAGCCCAGGTTGTCGCCCAGAATGGCGCCTGTTGCGGCTGCGGCGATCACTATCGCGATATTTAGCGGCGCGGCAGCGTGCGCCGTGCCCGCGTAGACAGCGGCCGCGAGCAGCATCGTCTCGCCAGGGACGGGCAGGCCCGTACTCTCCAGGGCCACGATGCAAAGTACCGCCCAATAGCCATACGCGCCGAGCAATCGCGCCGCGTCGATGTGGGTGAGCCCGTGCAGAAGGCTGCCGGCGGCCTGCCCCATAGCCTGCGGAGAAATGGCATCAAGCCACTGGAGTTCTAGGCTCGCCTCGAACAGGAACAGAGCTATGACAGCCATGCCCAGCCAGGCAAGCATGCGGCGACTCGGTAGCCGCCGTACCGGCCTCGACTCAACATTGTAGAGCATCATCGCGCTGTTCTCTCTTCCCTGGCTGCTGTTCGGATTCCGTGGTTCATCCTGATCGAACCCTGTACTACAAGTGTGCCTGCGCTGACCTTTACTTGCAGCGTAGTGGGGTCACATGAGGTGCCCATGAAAGGTGTATGAGAATATCCTTAACCGGCGGAAGGCGCGGCGACGGCGCTGTGGCCCTCCGGCCGCCACCGCGTAACACCGTGCCCTGTTTGCCGATTACTTGCGCCACACAGACGGAGCGTACCGGCAGCATGGCGGATACTCGGACGCTGTGCGTCTATCCGCGCATCGCGCTCAGACTGTAAGGGTGACTCCATCGATTAAGGCGAGCGTGGCCAATAAGCCCGCTGCCAAGCTGGCGATCCAGATGGGCCGGCGACCGAGCAGTGCGGCGATTGCCGCGAGGCCGATGGCTATTTGGAAGATGGTTACCGCAATTGCGGCGCGGTGATGGTGGTGAAGCTGCACTTCCGACTCGGCGTTCAGAGCCGCCGTCTCAGCGTCACGCGCCCGCGCCTGGGTAAATAGCGCGTCTTGCTGCTTCTGACGTCGCGCGATCTGGGCATTGGCCGCGGCTATCTCCGCCGGCTTGCCTCCGACATGGGCGAGGATAATCGCCAACGTCTGTTGTTGTGACTTCTTTATGCTATCGGCCTGGAACTCGCTCCAGGTATCGACCGCCTTGGCTTGGAGCAGCACCGCCTGGTTGGCCTTATACAGGGCCTCGTTGGCGTAATTGCCGGCGAGTAAGGAAGCGATGGAGGCCAGGATGGCGAAGAGCACCGTGCTGCCTGCCAGGTAGTCCAGCCAGCGCGCGTGATGCGGCTCACCCGAATCATGCGCGTTCTTTCGGTGCTCCTCAATCTGCTCTTTCAGCCGTTCGGTCCCCGTGTCAACTTCCTCATTCATTTATATGCACTCCCTTTCGCTGTCCGCTTCGACAAAGGTACGATGCCGGGAAATTTGGAAGCGCCACGGTTCATCTGGCTCTCTTTCCGACAGGCTGCCTCGGCTAAGAGGCG
>JAQBPC010000481.1 GCA_028287725.1 Chloroflexota bacterium
CGACTGCAAGCGCGACCCCATGTTGCACTGCAGGAGGCAGGGTGCGGATCGAGCCCGGGCTGGCCTGTAGGGCGGCCGGGCTCAGGTGTCCGAGAACATGCGTCGGCACGCTTCGCGGCAGCCAGTAGCCCAGCCGATTGGCGAACACGGTGCCGAAGACGGCTACGCCGACTGCCCCGCCCATCGAACGGAAGAAGTTCGCCGCAGCAGTGGCGGTCCCCAGCTCGCGCCGGTCAACCACGTTCTGGATCGCCAGCACCAGCACCTGGGTGACCATCCCGAAGCCGAGTCCGAAGACCAGCATGTGCAGCGAGGCTTCCAGCTGCGAGGTCCGCGTATCGATGGTCGAGAGCGCGAACAGCCCCACGGCCATCAGGGCAAATCCCAGTACCGGGAATCGCTTATAGTGACCGGTTCGGGTAATGAGGCGCCCCGACCCGATGGACGTGAGCAGGATCCCGAGCATCAGCGGCAGCAGGAGCAGACCCGAGTTGGTCGCACTGGCGCCAGTGACGGTCTGCAGGTAGAGGGGCATGAACACTGTCGCGGCGAACAGCGAGCACGTGGCGATGAACAGGCCGGCGCTCGCGACATCGAACACGGGGTCGCGGAAAAGCCGAAGCGGCAAGATGGGCTCGGGCGCCCGGCGCTCCTGCAGGCCAAAGGCGCCGAGCAGGGTCACGCCCGCGACGGCCAGACCGATGATCCGCGGCGAGTTCCAAGCGTATTGCTGGCCTCCCCAGACGGTGATCAGTAGCAGCGAAACGATAGCCGCCACCAGCAGCGTCGCGCCCAGATAGTCGATTGAGCGTCGCACCGGCTGAATCGGCAGCTGGAGGACGGCGGTGATCACGAGCAGCGCGACAGCCCCGATAGGCAGGTTGACGTAGAAGATCCAGCGCCAGGAGAGGTGGTCGACAAAGAAGCCGCCGAGCAGCGGGCCGGCCACGCTGGCCAGGGCGAACACCGCCTGGATGTAACCCTGGTAGCGGCCGCGCTCGCGCGGGGAGACGAGGTCAGCGACAATGGCCATGGCGAGTGCCATCATGCCACCGGCGCCGAGGCCCTGGAAGGCCCGAAAGACGATCAGGGCGCCCAGCGACCAGGCGAGCCCGCACATGGCGGAGCCGGAAAGGAAGATGACGATGGTGGCTAGGAAAATCGGCTTTCGGCCGTAAAGGTCGCCGATCTTTCCCCAGATCGGGGTGGAGGCGGTGGCGGCGAGAAGGTAGGCGGTGACCACCCATGCCAGATAATTGATGCCGCCGAGGTCGCCGACGACAGTCGGCAGGGCCGTGGCGACGATCGTCTGGTCGAGCGAGGCCAGCAACATTGCGAGCAACGGCCCGCTGAAGGCGACTTGAATCCCGCGCCGGCTGAGCGGTAAGACGGCCTCGTGTTTGGGCGTGATCATGGCGTTGGCACTCCTTCCCCTCCCAAAGGTCGTGGCTTCGTTTGGAGGCCATCCGGCCCTACGGCCTTCACACTCCCCAGTCTGCTGAGACACGCGATCCAGTACCATGAATACTGCACAGAGTTCTAGACGGAGTTAGGCACAGAGTTACCGGCCGTACGCCAGCCCATTCTTGGCTCGCCCCTGCCGGCCGATAGAGTGCAGCCAATACCAGTGCCGCGGCGATGAAACATGATGGACGTGAGTGAGGACCGGCCGTTTGGCGCCTTATTGCGGGCACATCGGGTAGGCGCCGGCCTCTCCCAAGAGGAACTGGCCGAGCGATCGCAGCTGAGCCAGCGCACAATCAGCGACCTGGAGCGCGGCGTCACCACGGCACCCTACCGAGACACGATAGTCCTTCTGGCTGACGCCCTAGCGCTGGTAGAAAGCGACCGCACGGCACTGGAAGAGTCGGTGCACCGGGCGCGCGCGTCGTCCACCACAGTCCGGGAGCCGGATGGTTCGCCCGTCGATCCCCTCCTGATAACCAAACTGGCGATCCCGTCCGCACGCGGAGCCCTGGTTCCGCGTCGGCGCCTTATGGAGCGACTGCATCTGGGATTGCAGGGGCCGCTCACGGTACTCTCCGCACCGGCCGGCAGCTGCAAAACTACGTTGCTCAGCGCCTGGCGAGCAAGCTCTGAGGGGAGTGAGCTCCCCCTGGGCTGGGTCTCGCTCGACGAGACCGACAATGACCCAACGCGATTCTGGCGCTACGTCTTCACGGCATTGGACCGCGCCGCGCCCGGGGTGGGCGCCGCAGCATTGGCCCGCTTGCGTCACGCCGAAGCAGGCTCCATGGAGGCGGTGCTGGGCGCGCTGGTCAATGCGCTCGCGGCATACGAAGGAGACATCGTCCTGGTCTTAGACGACTACCACGTGATCGACGCGGAGCCGATCCACTGGATGCTCGCATTTCTCGTCGAGCATCTGCCGCCCAGCCTGCACCTGGTCCTCGCCACCCGAGCCGACCCGCCGATGCCCCTCGCACGGCTGCGCGCGAAGGGCGAGGTGACCGAGCTGCGTGCCCGTGACCTTCGGTTCAGTGTCGAGGAGACCACCGCATTCCTCGACACGGTCATGAGGCTGTCGCTCTCGCCCGACGAGGTCGCGGCACTTGAGACGCGCACCGAAGGGTGGATCGCCGGCCTGCAATTGGCGGGGCTCTCCCTGCAAGGACGCTCCTCCGACGAGGCGACCGCCTTCGTCGCGGCCTTCACCGGCAGCCACCGCTACATCGTGGACTATCTCCTCGACGAGGTGCTCCTGCGGCAACCGGAGCATGTGCAGCGTTTCCTGCTGCACACCTGTATCCTCGAACGGCTCAGCGCCCCGCTGTGTGCGGCGGTCCTCGAGGGAGATGACCCGCCGGCCGAGCGTATCGGCGCCAGCCAAAAGGTCCTTGAAGGTCTCGAGCGTAATAATGTGTTCCTGATCGCCATGGACGACGAACGCCGCTGGTATCGCTACCACTATCTGTTCGCCGACGCCATGCGCCAACGGCAGACGGGCAATTTGACGATTCCTGACGCGGCCGTGTTGCACCGGCGTGCCGGTACCTGGTTCGAGCGGCAAGGACTCCTGAACCTGGCTATCGGCCATGCCCTGGCGGGCGGCTGGCACGACAAAGCCGCGGAGTTGATCAAACAGGCTGCACCTGCGCTCCTCGCCCGCGGCGAGGCCGGGACGATCGGCACCTGGCTTCGGGCGCTGCCTGACACGACCATGCGAGCACAGCCACAGCTCGCAATTCTGTACGCCTGGCTGCTGATCGACATGCGCGATCACAGTGGCGTTGAGCGGTACCTGCAGTATGCCCAGGTGGCGCTGGAGGATCACAACCCGCTCGACCAGGACGAGTTCACAGCACACCTGCTCTTCCGCAGCGACCTGCAGCAGGAGGGTATACCGTCGGAGGAACCAGGAGACACCGGAAACATCCGCGCGATGATCTGGTCTGCCCGGTCAATCGTCTCCGCCATTCATGGCGATGCATCCCAAGCAATCCCGCAGGCCCACGCAGCGCTCGATGCTTTGGACGCCACCGATATGCGATCGCGCAGCCTGGCGATGATCGGCCTCGGGCTTGCCCATCTGAGCCAGGGAGCGGTGAGTAGGGCGGCCGAGACCTTCCGGGAGGTGGCGGTCGCCAATCAAGGACCTATCTACCGCCTGATCGTGGTGCTTGCGGCCGTGGGCGAGGCGTGCGCGCTCCGCCTAGCCGGCGCACTCGGGCAGGCGCGCGGCACGTACGAGCGGGCCATCGAGTGGAGTAGCACACTCGCACAGCCATCTCTCCTCGAAGGCAGCCTCTATACCGGCCTGGCCGACATCCTGC
>JAQBPC010000483.1 GCA_028287725.1 Chloroflexota bacterium
CGCCCGAGAAGCGGCAGCGCCACGCCGCTGGTAGCGACGAGTGACGGCATGATAGATCGCTCGGCAGCGAACGAGCGGTGCGGCCCGGCGGAAAGCAGCGCCCCATCGGGCGCGGCACGTCGCAGCATCGTGCAGAGCTGGTCGGCGATACCGCCGCTGCGCAGGTCCAGGTAAGGAATCGCCCGGCCGCGCATCAGGTCCAGCGCATCTTCCAGTTTGGCCACGGGAACCGGCAAGCTACGAAGCTCGGCGAGCGTGTTCTGAGTGATGCGCGGCCAATGCCGCCACGTTCGCGCCGTGCGAATCCAGCTGCGTGGTCGCGCCAGGGCGCCATAGAGCTCCGCTTCCTCCGGCGCCAGCCAGTTGAAGTGCGCAAGTACGAGATGGCCATCCACGGTCCGCCACACGTCCAGCTCGATCAGGTCGACGCCGGCATGCAGACCAGCTTCAATCGCGGCAAGAGAGTTGGCGGGAGCGAGACCAGCAGCGCCCATATGGCCAATGCGGAGCGGTCTTGGGAGACCGGAAAGTAAGGGGATCACCAGTTATTTGCCTCCAAGGCAGTTGGGTCAAGCAGGTCGCGAATCGCCCCAACGAGGTAGAGCGAGCCGGCGACCACAATCAGATCATCATCATTCGCAATCAGCTCGCGGGCACGCTGGAGCGCGGCCGCCGGGTCGTCCTGCTCCTCGACCCGCGAGCAATATGCCTTCGCTTCCGTCGCGACGGCCGCGGCGAAGCCGGCCCGGCTCTTCCAGGGCGGCTCGCTCACCACGATTGCCGCCGCCAAAGGGGCGAGCTGCCCAGCAATAGCCTTCAAGTCTTTATCGCCCAGGATGCCAAGTAGCAGCACAATGCGCCGCCCCGCGTACAGCGTGCGCAAGGCCGCGGCAAGCGCGGCGGCTCCGGCAGCATTATGCGCCCCGTCCAGTAGCACCTGGGGCCGCTCGCCAATCGCCTCAAGCCGCCCGTGAAAGCGCGAGGCCGCGAGACCGGCGGCGACGGCGACTGGCGGAACCTGCACGCCTGTCCTCGTTACCAGTGCGTCGATGGCGCCCACGGCACAGGCAGCGTTCAACCGCTGATGCGCGCCCTTAAGCCCCAGGCGAAGGTCCGAGTGCAGCCGGAGCGGCGTCAGGATCGAGATCATTGCCTCTGGGTCGTCACCCTGCGGCCGAATCTGGATGGCGCCCGAGTCCCCTACTTCCCACAATGTCGCATCCTGGCGCTCGCAACTCGCCCGAATGACACGCATGGCGCTCTGGCTCGCGGCGCTCACCACATGCTGGCCGTGCTTGATCAAGCCGGCTTTCTCGAGTGCGATTGCTTCAACCGTATAGCCTAGCCGCTCGACGTGATCGAGGCTCACGTTGGTAATCGCCGCCACTCCCGCGGTGTTGGCGCTGGTCGGGTCCAACCGACCGCCCAGGCCGGTTTCCACCACGGCATAGCGCACGCCTCGCTCGACGAAGGCCAGACAGGCCATGGCCCACAACACCTCGAGAAACGCAGCGCGACCACTGCTATAGCCCGGTAACTCATTGGTCTCCATGCGTTCGAGGATCGGTAGAACCCGATTCAACAGACTGACCCACATCGCCTCGTCGATCGGCACGCCGCCGATAGCAATTCGCTCGCGGTAGCTCTGCAGGTGAGGGGACGTGAAGGAGCCGGTACGATGCCCTGCCTCCCGCAGAATCGTCGCCGCCATCGTGGTGGTCGAGCCCTTCCCCGTGGTGCCTGCAACCGGTATGGTCGTGAAGGCACGCTCAGGGTGGTCGAGGGCGGCGAGCAGGGCGTTGATGCGCTTCAGGCCGGCCTCCTCGCGCGACAGAAGCGGCCGGACTGTCAAGTCCTCGAGGTAACGGATTGTCGCCGCGTAATCCGGCAGCAGCGTGCTCCGCATCGTCGCTACAAGCCCTGTCCTGTGGTGGGCTGCGCGGGAGGATTGTTGCTGTTATTTGACGCGGCAAAGATTGACACGCCGCCCAACAGCAAGCTGACCAGCACGATTATAGCGATCACTTGCTGCGCGCGGCGTCCACGGTCACGAGATCTACGGCTACTCATACTATGAGGTTAGCGGATTCTTGAGGTCCTGGACACGGAAACACGCAGAAACACAGATGACGCAGATATGACAGATGACACAGTTGGGGGAGCGAGGTATCGATGTTGTCAGGCGGTCTTTGCTACGCGTGCAGCAGTCTTTTGGATCCGCTTCGCTGGCCGCCTTCAATGGTGCCATTTACCCTACATCCGACAGCGGGCCGCTAGCCGCACTTCCCAACCGAATCACAGATGCCACGGATGGGAGAGCAGAAACACAGATGACACAGATACGACAGATGACACAGATTGCCGTAACGTCGCTCGCAGAGTGATCGCACGTTACTCAGCCTCGCGCCCTTAGAGTTGGGGTACCACCGGCTTGTTCGCGGTTGGCACGTTAGCACCGCTTGCCGGATTGCCCACCATCAGACGTTGGTAACGCTGGCCGCCACTTGTATTCATGCCAGTCTGATACGTCCCGCCATCCAGGCTGCTGGTACTGCACACGTTCCCTTGGTACCCATCTGTGTTCTCTGCGTCGTCTGTGTTTCTGTAGGCAGCACGGCGAGCGGCGCCAGTGAACGCGGCCAGCGAAGCGGATCCAAAAACGACGACATGCCAACGAATCACCGGGATCCATGGCCTTGTCCCTCCTATCTCCCTCTCTGTACCGTACATGCAACGTTATGCGAACCGGTTGAGGATGAGCTGGAAGGACCTACCGCAAGGGGGCGAGTAATGAGCGAACAGTATCATATCCGCTGCAAGCCGGGCGATGTCGGGCGCTACGTGCTGCTTCCCGGTGACCCTGGCCGCTGTGCGCTGATCGCGGCGTACTTCGACGACGCGCGGCTGATAGCACAGAACCGCGAATACACAACCTATACCGGCACGCTCGACGGCGTGCCGGTATCCGCCACCTCAACCGGCATCGGCGGCCCCTCCACCGCCATTGCCGCGGAAGAATTGTGCGCCATCGGCGCCGACACGCTGATCCGGGTCGGCACCAGCGGCGCCATGCAAAACTTCCTGCGGAACGGCGACCTGGTCATTGCCCAGGCGGCGGTGCGCGACGAGGGGACCAGCGGCCAATATATTCCGCTCAGTTACCCCGCCGTGGCCAGTCTCGACACCGTGCTCGCCCTCCAGCAGAGCGCCCGCGAGCAGGGCGCCCGCTGCTATACGGGTATCGTGCGCTCCGGCGACGCACTGTACGTCGACCTGGCGCCGAGTACCATCCCGCTGAACGCGTTGGCCGGCGGTAGCTCCAGCCGCATGTGGTCCGAGGCGCGCGTGCTCTGCTCCGACATGGAAGCGGCCACCCTCTTCGTGGTGAGCAGCATCCGCGGCCTGCGCGCCGGCACCATTCTTCTGGTGGTCAATGCCGTGGGCGATGGCGAGATCGAGGAGACAAACGCCGGCCAAAACGCCCTCGACGGCGTGATCCGCGCTGCGGTAGGTAGTCTTCGCGCCCTGATCGCGGCGGATGCGGCAGCGCTGAGATGACCTGTGGCGGCAGGGCCGATAAGGCGCCGGTGCAAACGGTCTGAACAAGATGTGCAACCGGTCTCGCCATCAGACGTGAGCACCGCAACGGCGGTTCACGGTTGAAGGTTGTGATCGGCACTGCTGAT
>JAQBPC010000489.1 GCA_028287725.1 Chloroflexota bacterium
TTCAGCAGTCCGAGCTCAGCTACCGCCGAACCCTCCGTGCCTTCGACGCGAAATAGCGCGAACTGGTCGTCGAGTCCGCCCGAGTTATGATGGGTGTCGAGCACGGTGGCCCGGGCCGTTCCGTCGAATATCAGCTGAATGTTCGTCCGTGTCTCTGCCCGCGTGGGGTAGCCAGGCGCCGTCGTGCCGTCGGCAAAGACCAGGCGGGGCTCGCGCCCAAGCAGCGCCCGGATGGTGTCGAGATAGTGGATCGAGTGATACAGCACCTCTACGCGCTCGCCGGCGATAATCCAGGGCCACAGACGCCAGGGCGTCTCCACATTGATCAAGAACGTGACCTGATACACCTCGCCAAGCAGGCCACGTTGGATCAGATCCCGCATCGCCAATGCCGCGGGCATCCACCGTGCCTGCTGGTTTACCGCCGCGACAATCCCAGCCCGTTCTGTCTCGGCCACGATAGCTTCGGCCGACGCGAGGTCCTCGGCCATCGGTTTTTGCAAGAGCAGCGCTTTGCCAGAGCGGGCCACGCGGGTTGCGATGGCGAGATTTTCGCCTGCCGGCACCGCCACGTCGACAATTTCCGCCGGCCCATCAAATAGTGCGTCAAGAGACGGATAGACGGTGGGAATGTCGAATTGCGCGGCAAGTTGCGAGGCCCGTTGATGGTCCAGGTCAAAAATACCAACCACGTTAAAGCCGGCTTTACGATAGGCCGGCAAGTGCGCGTCGCGCACGATCCCGCCCGCACCGACTATGGCGATTGGATAATCACGCCGTCGCGGCATGGGTAACTCGACATTGAGACGCCACTCGTCGCTCATGACTACCTCGCCTTCAGCACAGGGTGGATCGCAGCGCGGAGATAACCGAGTCCTTTGTTGGCAGGTACACCGAGTCGAATACGGGCGAGAACGGCTTTGGAACATCCCGCGCGCCCATCCGGCCCACCGGCGCATCAAGCCAATCAAAAGCAAGTTCTTGAATTAAGCCGGCAAGCTCGGCCCCGTACCCACCTCGCCGCCAGCCTTCGTGGATGACAACCACGTGACCGGTACGCTTGACCGATTCCAGCACGGCCGCTTCGTCTAACGGCGCGAGGCTGCGCAGATCGATCACCTCCACCGAAATACCGTCTTCCGCCAGAGCGTCCGCGGCAGAGAGCACCACCGGAACCATCGCGGAATATGTCAACGCCGTGACATGGCTACCGCTCCGCACTGTGTTGGACATGCCGATTGGCACAATATATTCCGAAAGCCGCACAGGCCCGACCGTGGCATAGAGTGCCTTATGCTCCAAATACACGACCGGATCGTCGGAGCGAATCGCGGCCTTGAGCATGCCGTATGCATCGGCGGGGGTGGCAGGCGCAAGCACTCTCAGGCCAGGAACATGGGCAAACAACGCCTCGAGGCACTGCGAGTGCTGCGCCGCGGTGCCCGGGCGCGCCCCCTGCTGCGTGCGGAACACAATCGGCATCCTCACCTGCCCGCCGGTTAAGAATGGAAGCTTGGCGGCCTGGTTGACAATCTGGTCCATACAGACCAGGGTAAAGTCCACGAACATTATCTCAACCACAGGTCGCAGCCCGCACATTGCCGCGCCAACGGCGCAGCCAAGAAAGCCCGTCTCGGAGATGGGTGTATCCAGTACCCTGCGCGGTCCGAAGCGCGCTTGCAAGTCGCGCGTGACGCCGAAGACTCCTCCGTACGCACCGACATCCTCGCCCATGACGATCACGGACGGATCGCGCTCAAGCTCCTCTGCCAGTGCCCGATTCAATGCCTGGGCATACGTCATCTCGTGCACTGCAGCGGCCACACTTGAGCCAGTGTCGACTTTGTCTCTAACCTGCTGCATACAGCCCCTCCCATACGTCGTCCCGCAGCGGAAGTGGGTCGTCGAGCGCCGCTTGTTGCGCCGTATCGAGTGCTACCTCGATCGACTCTTCCTCGGCTTTGAGTCGCATATCCATTCCCGCTTCGGCGGATAGCTGTGCGGCGAGCAGGAGCAACGGGTCACGCGCTCGCCAATAGTTGATTTCGTCGACCGGTCGGTAGCTGGTGCCCGGATCTCCCTGATAGTGACCCAGAAATCGATATGTGTCCGCTTCCACGTACGATGGACCTTCTCCATTGCGTGCACGGGTCACCGCCTGTGCAACGGCCTCGGCGACAGCCTGCACGTTCATGCCATCGACCTTGGTGGTCGGCATGCCATAGGCAGCGACGCGGGTGGCGAAGCTGTCACCCTTGATCATCTGGTATGCCGGCGTCATTTCTGAGTACTGGTTGTTTTCGCAGAGGAAGATGACGGGCAAGCTCCAGATAGCCGCCAGGTTGAGCGCCTCATGCGCTCCGCCTTGATTGAGCGTGCCCTCGCCGAACGAGCATAGCACCACTCGATCGGCTCCTTTGTGTAGTTGCGCAAGCGCCGCGCCGGTGGCTATGGGCAGTCCCGCACCCACAATAGAGTTGGGCGGCAGTACGCCGTGGCTCATGTCGGTCAGGTGCATGGAACCTCCCCGGCCTTTGCAAAGCCCGGTCTGCCGGCCAAGTACCTCCGCAAATGCGGCGCGCGGATCGATGCCTCGCGCCAGCACATGGCCATGTCCTCTATAGGTTGCGACGGTCAAATCATCGGACCGTAGTGCGGAGGCCGCACCCACCGCAGCCGCCTCCTGTCCTATGCAGAGGTGAATTGAACCGGGAATCAGACCCTTTCGACTCAGCTCAAGGCAACGCTCTTCGAAACGGCGCACCAGATACATCTGACAGTACAGTCCGACAAGCCGATCGGCCGGCCATGTGGCCGTCATGGTTGCACCGACATGGCGATTCGAGATTCATCCGCTTGCGGTTCATGCCGCATCGCGGCAAGTACGCGATCCACGCCATCGGGCGCAGCGCCGAGATAGAGCTCTGGCCGCAAGAGATTATCAATCTGCGTGGGACTCAGGTGCGCGTGCACCGCGGGGTCCGCCGATAGTGCCTCCCGGAACGAGCCGCCCTGTTCCGCAACTTCCATGCAAACCTTATATACAACCTCATGGGCCTCCTGGCGCCCGATGAAGCGTCCCAGCTCCAGCATGATTACTTCCGACAGCGCCAACCCGCCTGTAATGTCAATATTCGTGCGCATCCTGGCTGTATTCACCCGTAGACCCTGTGCAACACGTACAGAGTAAGCGAGGGCGCTGGCGGTTAGCAGGCAAGCGCGGGGAATATACTCCCACTCTGCCTGCCATGCACCCATATCACGCTCGTGCTCCTGCACCATGGTGTCCAGCGCAAGGGCGGCATCCTGACGAACTATTTTGGAAAGCGCCACGATCAATTCGCAGATCATAGGGTTGCGTTTGTGCGGCATCGTAGAACTGCCAACCTTGCCCATGGCGAAAGGCTCCTCGACTTCGCCGACCTCGGTAGCCTGCAGATGGATCACCTCCAAAGCGACTTTGCCCAGGGTTGCGCAAATCATGCCGAGGATGCCCACAAACTCCGCCAGGCCGTCACGGGCCGTGTGCCAGGCGATCGGCGGTACAGCCAGCCCGAGATCTTCCAGCATCGAGCGCTGGATTTCCAATCCGGCAGGCCCGAATGAGGCCAGAGTGCCTGAGGCTCCCGCAAGCTGCCCAACCAGCAGCCGGGGCTCACAGGCCGCCAGCCGGTCAATGTGTCGACTCAGCTCGGCGATCCACACGGCGACCTTGAAGCCGAACGTGATCGGGGGCGCGTGCTGCCCGTGCGTCCGGCCCGGCATAGGCGTGTCACGGTAGCGCGCCGCCAGCGCTGCCCACGAATGCATCAATTCATCGAGATCAGCGCGCAATAGCGCAAGCGCATCTCGTAGCTGCAGGACAAGCCCGGTGTCCATAATGTCCTGCGTCGTTGCGCCCCAGTGCACGTAGGCGCCCGCCTCACCGCATTGCTCCGCCAGTAACCGGATTGCCGGGACCAGCGGGTGAAAGGTCTCGGCGATGCCGGCCGACAGTCTTGTCGAATCCCAGGTAAAGGTGGCGGCATGTTCGTTAATCGCCGTCGCCGACTCGGCGGGCACCAAACCGGCTATTCCCTCGGCGCGCGCCAGCGCCGCCTCCACGGCAACCCATGTCCGAACCACGGCTTGGTCGTCGAAAATTCGCCGCATCGCTTCGGTCCCAAACTGATCGCCGAAGAGCGCCGAGTCGATCAGATGCACGCCCATGTGATTCCTTCCCAGATCAAACGATAACGTTTGCAGTTAGAGTGTAGGCTCGGACAATATCGCTGTCAATCCACGGTTGCGTCGAACGAGCTTCATCCAGGATTAACGTGCATGTGCGCACGCTGGCCTCACCCGCGACTCCTGATAGGCTGCCATTGCCGCCCCGGACGGCACGCAGAGTGGCGCGGTTGTATCTCAGCGGCACCGACAGCGGCATACCCTCGCTTGCCCCCACTTCTGCTTCGGGCTTGACGGAATGGGGCGCAGGTCATACAGTGGATGCACCAAAAAGGTGCAAACGTTGTCGGGAATCGGTCAGGCTAGAATGGCCACGATCGAGCATTGAGGAGGGAGCGAAGATACCACAAGGCCGGGGAGACTTTCTGTCAGCGGTTTTGGCAGCGGCCATTATAAGAACGGAGATGTTCATGCAGAAACGCACCGCGTTGCGCAGCGCCACCGTTGGCGCCATGCTGGCTCTTACCATCGCCGGTTTACCTGCTGCATCGCACGCAGCACGTTCGAATGCCACGGTCACACTGAACATGTGGGCCTGGGCAGATCGCAACCTCTGCGCCCAGGATTTCGAGAAGTCCCATCCTGGTGTGAAGATCCTCTACACAACACAGCTCAACCCGATCCCCAAGCTGAACGTGCTGAAGCGCGCGGGCGGAAGTGGGATGCCGGATGTCGTGTTCGACAACGTCGAGTACGGAGCAAACTATTATCAGCTTGGCCTCACAACTGACTTATCCGCGCTTGTCCCGCCGACAGTGCGCTCGAAATATGCACCAGGTTCACTGGCCGGCCTGATTTTGAACGGCAAGCTTATCGGCGTGCCGCACGACATGGCCGCGTGGGGTATCTGGTCGAACATCAACACCATTAAGGCGGCGGGCCTTAAAGTACCTACGTCGTACGACCAGGTTTACGCCGATGCCGCGACGCTGGCGAAAACCAAGAAGTACTCAATTTCATGGTTCGGCAGTGACAGCTGGGCGCTGGTGGGCCTTGCCTGGGCCAACCACGCGAAATGGTTCACCCTGAATAGCGATGGCAGCTGGACCGTTAAAATCGACACGCCGTTGATGGAAGGCCTGGCCACCAAGTACGTGACGGCCGTTCGCAGCGGTGGCATCCTCCCGGACGATCCCTTTGGGCCGGTTTCCGGCAAAGCCTATGCCAATGGCAAGGTGGCATACGCGGTCGGTCCCAACTGGCTTGGTCACTACGGCATCGAGCCTGGGTATCCGAAACAAAAGGGTCAATGGACCTTTACGGCAAGCCTACCTTCGGTTGGATGGTGGGGTGGCGGGGCGTTCTATGTCCCACCGCAAAGCAAGAACATCGCCCTGGCGCAGCAGCTGGCCGTCTACTGCAGCACATCGCCGACGTTCCAGCATCAGGCGGCCACCGTACCGTCGTTCACCGGAGTCTATAATGTCGCCGGCGCGTTCCAGGTCGACTCGTACTTCGCCAATCCGACGTATGTGACCAAGCAGCTTGCGCTATCCGCGCAGCGCACCGGTACGGGCTGGGTCTACAGCCCGAACCAATCATACGTGGATACCCAGGTTACGGCCGCGACAAGCAGCATGATCAACGGCGCTGAAGTACACGCGACGTTGCAGCGATTGCAGAGTCAGGTTGTTTCAAACCTGAAATTGCAGGGCGTGCAGGTTAAGTAACGCTCAGGACCGGTTCGGCTGGCGTTGTAAAAAGTTGTAACGCCAGCCGATTCCAGTCTCTGAACCGTGCGGTGCGGGGTTGGCATGTCTGGGAGTGATCCTTTGACGAACGGGAGACGACTAAATGGCGACCGTTGATTCATCGGTGCAGACCGAGGGCGCGCGCATGCCTCAACCAATGGCGATCCGGCATGGGCGCTCCGCCTTGGCCGGAACCAGGCTTGCTCCCTGGGTCTTCATCGCGCCATTCTTCATCCTCCTACTTGCCTTTAGCCTCGGCCCAGGACTGTACTCTCTCTGGATGAGCCTGCACTCGGATCAGAGCGGCAAGTTCATCGGCGTCAAAAATTACCAAACCATCGTTCAAGATTCGGACTTTCAATCCGCTGCCGGCGTTATATGGCAGTGCGTGTATACCCTGGCGCCATTGTTCTGCATATTCGCGGCCGTTGTCGCGCTAGTCCTCGATAGCAAGGCCGGCTGGGGCAAGAGCCTGATCAAACTTCTCATCTTCCTGCCGTTCGCGATTCCCGCGACCGCGTCGACAATTCTGTGGGCATTTAACTTCTCACCCGATTCCAGCGTTTTCGCCTCTGTGCTCCATCGCATGGGCGCACAGAATGTATTGTTCTTTTCCAAGCCCACGACACTGCCCTATGCGCTGATGAATATCGTGGTCTGGCAGAATATTGGCGCCTGGGTCATGGTTCTGACAGCCTCGCTCGCCGGTATTCCACAAGAATTGGTGGAGATGGCGCGCATCGAAGGGGCGGGCGCCATGAGCATCGTCCGTCACATTAAGCTGCCGCTGCTCGCACCCGTACTGGTGCTCATGATCATCAGCGTGACCAGTTATGTGCTGACACTCATTACAGAGCCTTATTTGCTGCAAAACACATTATCGATACCTGCAACCTACACGCCAAATATGTGGGCATATAACATCAGTTTCCAATCAAGCGCGTTCAACCTGGCGGCGGCCGCTGCCATGTTGCTGCTCATTGTCTCTTCGACGTTTGCAATCATCTTTGTATGGCGCTCCGGCATCTATCGTTTGCAAGAACGAGATTAGCGACCGGAAGGATGGACATGCAGACTACCGTGCAGCCAAAAGCGATCTCCGCTCGGAGCCACCGAATCCGACGCCGATTGACGAATCTTGCGGTGACTGCGGCGCTCGCCGTGGTGTGTTACTACTTCGTGGCCCCCGTGCTGTGGCTGGTCCTGGCAAGCACCAAGACGCAGGAGGAGGTATTTTCCAGTTCTCCGTTGTGGTTCGGTTCTACCTTCCGACTATGGGATAACGTGACTCACGTCTTGAATTACAACAACTCGATCTTCCTGACCTGGACCAAGAATTCACTGCTCTATACGATTCCGAGCGTGGCAATCACGATCATCAGTAGTGCCAGCGCCGGATTTGGCCTGGCGAAGTATCGATTTCGCGGGCGTACGCTCCTTCTCTTCATAACGATCATCGCGCTCCTCGTTCCGGCCACGACGCTGGCGGTGCCGATCTATCTGGAAGGCTCCAAGCTTGGCATCGTGAACACTCCCTGGGGAGTCATCCTCCCAACTAGCGCGAGTGCTTTTGGCGTATGGATCTGCTACAACTTCTTCAGCTTCCAGTTCAACTCCGAGATCATGCAGGCAGCGCGCATCGATGGCGCGAATGAGTATCAGATCTTCGCGTTCATCGCGCTGCCGACCGCGCGCGGTGTGATCGCCACCGTGGCGATGTTGACCTTCGTCAGCAACTGGAACAACTTCTTTTTGCCGTTCCTGATGGTGGCGCGGGACGACCTGATGCCACTGCCGGTTGGCCTTGGCAACATGGCCGCGCAGACGGTGCTGGGCGCGCAAGCGAGCTCCGCCGCCGGCTCTGCGATCAGCATCATGGATGTAATAACCGGGGCATTTCTGGTTGCGCTGCCCATCGCGCTGCTGTTCGTGCTGGTAAGGCGCTATTGGGCGGCCGGGCTGCTGGGCGGCTCCATGCAGGGTCAGTAGGCTTCGCACCGACTAACCGCGCGGATCCAGACCTTCGGCCCGATTCGCGATAGGTATTTTGTCACCTGGATAGCGCACGAATGCCAGGCAGCTTCGACCGGCATATCGTGACTGGGTCTGCCTGGAGCGGTTTCGGCGCTCGGTGCGGACAACTACTGCGGCAACGCTGATGCCGGCTCAGGACATCTCGAGCTGGCGCGTGGAGTCGCGCACGATAAGATGCGCCTGGTAGCGCGAGACGACCGGGGTCTTTGTGGTGGGCACACCTGGGCTGTCGGCGAGGCGGATGCGAGTGAGGAGCTGATGTGCGGCCACGATCGCCATATTCTCGATCGGCAATGCGACCGTAGTCAGCGCGGGTCGCAGCAGTGTGAACCAGTCCGCGTTGCCAAAGCCTACAAATGAGAGCTCGTCGGGCACACGGACGTTGCTCTGCATGATTGCCTGCAGCGCGCCTACTACCAGCTCGTTGCTCGTCGCAATGAGCGCGGTGGGGCGGTCGTCGCGCGCGAGCAACGTAAGGGTCGCGCGCAGGGCTGCGTCGCGCCTGTAGGGACCTGCATGGATTAGCGACTCATCGACGGCGATTCCCGCGCTTGCAAGTGCATCGCAATACCCATTGAGGCGAAGCCGCGAGGTACTCACACTGCGGGGTCCAGTCAACACGGCGATGCGGCGATGACCAAGATCGAGCAGATGACGCGTGCCTTGCCACCCGGCATCCACATCGTCTATCAGTACTGCATCGGTCGACGAGTCACGGCTCCTGCGCACAAGCTCGATAATTGGCGTCGAGCTGCGCAACGCATTTTCCTGAACCCGTCCGTTGCGCTGGTGCGGACTCGGCACGACCACCATGCCCGCGACACGTTCCTCCCGCAACAACCGCCGCTGTGCCGCTTCCGCCTCCGGATCGTCATTCGTCACGCACAGAATGACCTGATATCCAGCCTCGCCCAGGGTCGTCTGAACGAGTGTCGCTGCCGCTGCATAATAGTCGTTCTTGATGTCGGGAATGATCAAGCCAACGACCTGACGGCGCTTCGTCTTAAGGCTCCGTGCCAATCCGTTTGGCTCGTACCCTAATTGTGTCGCTTGAGCCATTATCCGCTCAGCTTGTGCCCGTGTGGTGCCGCGCTTGAATTCGCGTCCGCTCAGTGCGCGAGACACGGTCGACGTCGACAATCCAAGGCTCTTGGAAAGTTCCTTTAGGGTACTGCCCATCTCTGTATCCTTCAAGCAAGTGCCGGGCCTGGCACCAACGACTCCCTTTATCCGCTAGGATTGATCGCGAACCGATATGCGACTGGCCCCCACGGCTCGGCGCGAGAAGTTTGTGGTAACGATTGCACGTGTATGTTACCATGGTCGCGTACCTGACGCCTGACGACTGCGGATACGTCGCAACGGCTTGAGCGTTTTTTGCCTGGTACTAAGGTCATACGCCGGATACTTTACCCGACCGCACTGGTCGCGCAAACGTTCCCGCAATTGGTATCCAGCACTCGTAATTCCAGGCCGGATCATCAACGGAGAAGACGATGGCCACCAGGAAGATTGATACGCACCAGCATTTTTGGAATTTGCAGACGGGCGACTATTCCTGGCTGAAGCCGGAGTATGGCCCCCTCTACCGCACTTTTGAGCCACCAGAATTGGCTTCCCAGTTACGCGCCGCGGGTATCGATGGGACCGTGGTAGTGCAATCCGCCAACTCCTACGCCGATACCGACGCGATGCTGCGCCAGGCGGAAACGTATGATTGGATCGCCGCGGTCATCGGATGGGTGCCCCTGATGGAACCTGCTGAGGCGACGAACGCACTGGATCGGTATTCGAGACATGCCAAGTTTCGCGGCATCCGCCACTTGATTCACGACGAGCCGGACCCCAACTGGGTGGTCCAGGATCGGGTCCTGGAAGGGCTCCAAGCAGTCGCCGATCGTGGATTGATCTTTGAGGTGGTGGCGGTCTTCCCTAACAACCTCAAGCATGTGCCGGCGCTGGCCGAGCGGTTCCCCAACTTAACCCTGGTGATCGACCATCTCGCCAAGCCGCCCATCAAGGACCGCGAGATGGGGCCCTGGGCCGGGCAACTGGCCGCCGCCGCTCAGTTCTCCAACGTCTATGCCAAAGTGTCGGGGCTCAATACAGCCGCAGACCCGGAACACTGGTCGGCAGCGGATTTAAAGCCGTACATCGATCACGCGATCGACTGCTTCGGCGCGGACCGCTTGATGTTCGGAAGCGACTGGCCTGTATGTGTGCTTGCAGGCGACTACGCGCGAGTCTGGACCGAGACGAACCGCGCGCTCGAAGGGCGATCGGAAGACGAGATTGCGGCGCTGCTGGGCGGGACAGCTACACGCGTGTACAAGCTCTAGCCGGAGAGACGTTATGCAACGGTATGGCCAGCTAATCGGCATAAACGCTGAGGCCTTTGCAGAGTACGAGCGACTCCACGCCGCTGTGTGGCCCGAAGTGCTCAGCACCATCCACGCCTGCAACATCCGAAACTACTCCATCTTCCGCCACAACACGCTTCTGTTCGCCTACTTTGAGTACGTCGGCCAGAATTTTGAGGCGGATATGGCAATGATGGCGGCTGATCCCAAGACCCAGGAGTGGTGGGCGCTCTGCATGCCGTTGCAGCAGCCTGTCGAGTCAGTTAAGCCGGGTGAGTGGTGGGCCACGATGAGTGAAGTATTCCATGTCGATTGACCTTACCCTGTTAATCGCAAGGGAATGCAACGTGGTGGATCGAGGGCGGCATAGTCATTCCGGAGTCAAAGCATGCCGGCAAATCTTCAGTAGCGTTTAGCTGTCCGCGGCATATCCCGCGGAATATGGAGTGCAGGTGCCTTTCGTTATAGAGAGCTTTACGATCACGCGTTATCAATTCCCAAGGTCACGTGTTATCGGCGATTCGCAGGTGCGAATTGACATGCATTACATCGGCACGCTCGAGTTGCGGAGCGGAAATGGCCATGTGGGACTGGGCTTCTTCGGCGCCCTCATGGCGCCTCTGCCACCGCTGCATGAACTAGAGCGGGTCTTCCGGACCGAGGTGTGGCCCGGGCTCGAGTCACAGAGCCCGTTTGTGTTGCTTCAACAACTCTCGCGACCGCGCGGGGGCAATATACGCGCACAATCCTTCTCGCACGCCGTGAACCAGGCCCTCTGGGACTTGCAAGGGAAGCAATTGGACCTACCCCTGTATCGCATGCTTGGTGGTACCTCTGGTGCGGCCCAAGCCTATGCAAGTGGCCTGGATTATCACCTTTCCCTGGCCGAAGCTTGTTCCTTCTTCGCCGAGGCGGCCGCGCGAGGCTTCACAGCATTTAAGATCAAGGTCGGCAACCCCGACATAGCCTGGGATTTAGAGCGTCTGCATGCCATCTCTAAGGTGGTTGGACCCGGCGCCACATTGATGGTTGATGCCAATGAAGCTTGGTCGCCCAAGGAAGCTATCCGCCGGGCGCACGCCTACCGCGATGCCGGTCTCGCCGTCTATTGGATCGAGGACCCATGCCTTCGCGACGATTTTGCCGGTTTGGCGCGTGTAGCTCAGGAGGTTCCGTTCGCCCACATCAACAGCGGCGAATATCTCGATTTACATGGCAAACGCCAGTTGATGGAACAGCGTGCGGTCGACATTGTAAACCTGCATGGGCACATCAGCGACAGCCGGCAGGCAGCATGGCTTGCGGCCGAATACGGAATTCCAGTTTCCATCGGCAACACCCCATTCGAAATAGGTGTGCACCTCGCGGCAGCGCTGCCAAACGCCGAATGGATGGAGTACTCATTCCAGGATTATGACAAGCTGATAGCGCAGCCAGTCGTCTTTAAGGACGGCTACGCGCTGGCCCCGGACCGTCCTGGTCACGGACTGACTCTCGCCGAAGATGCTCGCACGGCCTTTGCGTCGCCTGACCCGTGATTCTCTCGCTCCCTGAGCGCCGACTAGACCGAACAACGCACGCGCGGTGGCGATAAAAGTGCGGGTCGGGGTGTATCTTTGCGATATTGCGATCGAAGCTAATGGGAAATTCGCTACTTCGTAGCTTCCAGTTGACTTAACATCGATGATAGCTTTTTCGGTAGCGTCGATAGAATATCTTCTATCTCACCCTGACTTACATGCCATTGCAATACCTTGAAGACTCTGGTGGTCAACTCGCTAATACTAAACTCAGTGGAAAATCGGAAGTTTGTTCTTATCTCCTCCAGAAACTCCTCCTTGTCAATTTTTTTCGGAACATGCGAGGGGTTCCATCCATCATAAAATATCCCTTTCACCAATAGTGGCAACTGGGCAGCCAGATCAGCAGCTTCCTGAACTGTCAACCTGTCTCGCAGACTATGAAGTACTGTCCGTAGTATTGCATATGAAAGATCTCTGTGTTTTTCCCAGCCCAACTCTGCTTCTATCTCTTTTAAAAGCGCATTCGTTTTCTGAATTGTTGCATCAAAAACATCTAAACCAGTACTCGCCATGACTCTATCTCCTTTCTATATGCACGCAGGGCGGGCGCGTCAGAGGCCCCGCCTGCCCGGCCGACGACGTCCTCCGGCCTCCCGAGAGGTGGAGCACGCAGGGTCACGTGCTGTCATCCGGATGGTTTACTTCTTCTGGCTGCCAGTATGGGGCCGCCACGTCAGAGCGGCATTAGAGTACCGTTAGTATGCTATTAAGACCGCGAAGGCACCGGCCGGCACTCGCCCGGGCGCAGCCTGCGACGGCGCGGAAGGTATTGACTCGCTGATTGACATGGACGTCAGCCAGCGCCATTGCCCGCGACTGTTGTGCCCGGCACGCTAGAGCTTGAAGTGCGAAGGGCGGCCCTCCCGCGGGGTATTCAACGCCACCGCGGGAGGGCCGCCCTTTATCCATTCCCAACGTTTGTTATCTCCCTACTCGAGACACGTTGGTTCGCTACCGACAGATGAGAATCTAGGGGGTGCCTGTGATCGACGGCGCCTTTGCCGTGCTGGAAATCACGAAGTTGTCCCACATGCCTGATTGAATGTGACCCGGCACCAGGCAGCCTAGAATGAACTTACCCGGGTGGTCTGCCACGAATGAGATAACCTGGGTGACGCCCGCGCCCGTGCCCGCGATTGCGTTCGGCGTCGACGCAACGCCAAAGCCAAACGGTACATCCGTGAGGGGCGTTTTTATGGAAGTCACGATAGCCGCGCTATGCGGCAGACTCGCCTTATTGCGGAACTCCCAGAATACCGTCCAGGTCTCCGGCACCGTGAACGTGCCACTCCCGTTGAAGAACCCGTTGAAGTTGAATCCATTGTTGGCGGGCGTCGCCGCGGCAGTGAGCATAATCACGACTTGATGGTGCACCTGGTCCGCAAACAAGTCGCTGCGTAGCTTGGTGAACCCTGTTAGCGAGGGGGGCTTAACGGATGGGACCATGCCGCTCGACGCAGAAGCCGCGGGCAGTGTATGAACCGCGCTACCTCCCAGTTTCAGCACCACCATTGTGCCGCCCAGAGGGATGTTGCTTCTAGCCCCCGAGGCCCAGCCACCAACTGCGATCGCGATGTATTCGGTGCCATTCACCTGGTAGGCAATAGGCGCCGCGCCGAATGAGAGGCCGAAGTTCCCCTGCCAAAGAACCTTCCCCGTCTTAGCGTCGAAGGCCCGTAAGCGGCCATCATCTGCACCACTGAAGACGACATTGCCCGCGGTGGCCAGCGCTCCTCCCACCATCGGTTTCGACATCGGGACTTTCCACATGATCTTACCGGTCGTCGCGCTGACCGCGGTCATTGCCCCGGTAACCGGACCTGACGGAGAAGAGGAGCCACCCGTGTCTACCTCGCCGAGCCTGTGCGAATTGGTGCTTGCCACGGAGTTCACCGTATAAATCTGCGACTCGTTGACCACCGGTTGGTAGACCGCCTGGGTGATCGGGCTGTATGCCGCCGGGGAGTACTCGATGCCGCCTGTCGTGCCGGG
>JAQBPC010000499.1 GCA_028287725.1 Chloroflexota bacterium
CTCATGTACAGCGCGAAGAACACTGGAAAGGCGATGAAGATCAGAACCCCCAAAAAGTTGGGGAGCAGAAACAAATAGGCCGGCAGATACTTCCGCCATGCTGGTCGCTGATGCCTGTGACAAGAGACTGAAGCGTGGGAGGTAGAGGGAGTCATGTCCAATCCTCAAGCGCATGCTGGCAGGTATGGTAAGTCGGCGAGCCTGTGCCAATCGGCGGCTATGACACGGCCGGCATACGCACCAATTCTGGCCGTTGCCTGGTCATATCATAGCCGCCGGCTAGCAGAGCTTAGTATTTTTTGATGGCTGCGTTAATAGACTTGTCCAAGGCAGGCAGCACGTCCGCTGCTTTCTTCGTACCCGCCCAGACCTGGTCCTGAATCACCGCCGACCACTGCACTAGGAAATTTGGCCACGCGGTGCTGATAGGCAGCGAGTGTACGTAGCCTTTCGACAGCACGTCGGTAAGGATCGTCGCATGCGCCAGAGCTGCATTGGACTTTGTATAAGCGGCCGACGTACCAATATTCTTCAGCGCAGGAACCCATAGGCCGGACTTTGCGATTGCAGACTGACCTTGGACTCCGGCCCAGAACTTCACGAACCGCCAGCATTGCTCCGGGTATTTCGTCTTGGCACTAATGCTGATGCCGGTGCCACCGATATTGGTGCGAGAATGCTTGTCACCATCGGGACCAATCGGCACAGGCGCAACATCGAAATTAAGCCCGGATGTCCCCGCGAAGGCTGGGTAGAACCAGTGTCCGACGATACCCATCGACGCTTTACCGTTCATGAATAACTGGAAACCGGGTGTGGTGGTCAGCGTTCGATTGCCGGGAGCAACGTTGTGCACATTGGTGAGGTCGGCATACCACTGGATTGCCTTGGCGATCTTCGGGTCACTGAGGTTGCTGGAACCGACAGGGGGGTTCACAGGTTGGTTGAACCAGTTCCCTCCGTTTGCCGCCGCAATCACGCTGGATGCGGTCAGCGGATACCACCACATGTCCGAATAGCCATATCGCGTGACGCGGTTGCCGCGCTTCTGGGTCAGCTTCGTGGCGAATTCTAGGAACTTATCCCATGTCCACGTGGGATCGTCCCAGGTTGTTGGCATTTTAAGGCCGGCCGCTTTGACGTGGTCTTTGTTGTAGAAGAGCACCGTATCTGTAATCTGCTCGGGCAGCACCCACAGCTTCCCACCGTAGGAGAACATATCGAGCACGGCCTTGTACTGCTGGGACATTACTGTGTGCTGGAACTCGCTGTCGTTCTTGATAAACTGGTCGAGGTCCATCAACACGCCGCGCTTGGCATAGGCGCTGTAGTCCAGCTCCCAAGCCATCATCAAGTCGGGAGTATTGCCTCCTGCTATCTCGGTATTGAGCTTTTGCAGGTGCGCAGTGCCGTCAATCTGGGCGACTATCTTGATATCGGGGTTTGCTGCCTCGAACTGACTGAACAGTTTCTGGCGCAACTGCGCCTCGGTGGCATTGGCGCCGAAATAGTAAGTCAGCGTTACCTGGCTCCCCTTGCGCATGACCTGCGGCGCTTCTTTGTACGCGCTCGCCGCCCGTGCGGGAAGAGTGCTTAGGCCGGCTCCCGCGAGTACGGCACCGGCAGCACCCGTGGCGGCAATACCCAGAAAGTCCTTTCTTGAGCGCGCCTCATTTGTTGCCGTCGAAGTGTCACCCTGCACATTGTCGCTTGATTCAGTGTTCCGTAAGTCCATTAGATCTACTCCTCTGTACCGATCTATTCATCGCCTTCGGAACCAGTCTTACGTGACGGGGTTCGTGGGTCCTACATCTCAGTCCGTTATGTTAGGCCCTTTGCTACTCCTTTCGCGTCATTGCTCACTTCCCCGAGACGATAGGGCACCGACGGGAGTCATGCGGATTGCCGCTCGACCAAACGGTGCGGCACAATAATTTTCTGTCGCTCCTCCGGGAACTCACCACGGATCCGAGCCAGCGCTAAACGCACTACCTCGGCGCCGATTTCTCGCTGACCATGATAGACAGTTGTCAGCGTGGGGCGATATGTGGAGGCAAGCATGGTGTCGTCGAACCCGACAATGCCGATGTCGTCCGGCACGCGCAGCCCTGAATCAAGGCACGCCAGGATGGCGCCGATCGCCGTCAGGTCATTGGCGGCGAAAACCGCGGTTGGTCGAGGGCTGCATGCCAGAAGCTGTAGCATGGCCTGGTAGCCGCCATCACGCAAGAATGTGCCGGCAACGTCGAAGTCCGGGCGGGCCGGAAGTCCGGCCGCTGCAAGACCTTCGAGAAAGCCACGCCGGCGTTCCTCAGAGGATGACATTTGGGCCGCACCGCTGATGTGTGCTATGGCCCGATGGCCCTTCGCGACAAACCACGCCGTTACATCGCGTGCCGCGGCGTAGTCGTCGATGTACACGCTGTCTACTTCCGGGTGCGCGGTACCGCCGATCACTACCACTGGCACACCTGTAGCCAGAAGTTGCTGGACGGCCGGCGTCGCGGAGAGGGTCTCGGCGTAGATCACGGCGTCATACCGCTTCTGGCGAATAGTGCGTAGATAGTGCCCGAGCAGCTCTTCGCTATTGCCGTGAGGCACATCCGTACTGTGAATTACCACGTCGTACTGGGAACGTACGGCCTCCTGCTGAATGACGGTGGCTAGCTCTGGGAAAAAGGGGTTGGTCAGATCGGGAATGATTAGCGCCATCGTGGATGTTTTGCGGACGCGCAGGCTGCGAGCGATGCCGTCTGCCTCAAAGCCAAGCTCGTGGATCGCGGTTCGGACTCGATCGCTAGTGGCCGGCTCGACAAAGCGAGTTCCGTTTACCACGTGGGAGACGGTGGCAATGGAAACCGAGGCAAGTTTCGCTACGTCGCGTATCGTCGCCATGTGGCATCCCTGTCTTAAGCGAGCACATCAAGCACAGTCTAGCGCGGGTCAAAACATCCCTGGGTTAGAAAACCGGTTACGTAAACGGTTTTCCGTAGCATATGTGCTGGCGGCCGGCTTGTCAAGCTACAAACTCGAATGAGAAGTAGGTGACAATTGCGACGCTTTCTTGGGCCGTGCCCGGCAAGGGGTGCTGTATGTCTCGAAAGTCCGGCGCAATAACCAGTCCATTACCGTAGGTGCCGGTTCGCATTGCCGTGGGGCGTATTCATGCGCCTGGGCTGGGCTTGTTCGCGTGGGACCTTTCCTATGGTGTAGCCAAAGTCAGCGTGCATCTCAAGACCCTTGGCTGGCCCAATATCGGCAGATACCGAACAATGATTCTAGGGCCAAACCAAGGGTCTCATCCCACGCACCAGGAATATCATGTCTGCGAAGCTCAATAACTCCTGGCGACCGCGCTTCCTGAAAATCTTGCCTGGCATGGCGCTGCTGATGGTTGCGGCGCTCCTGCTTGTATGGGGCTGGGTGCAAGCCACTTTGCATCCGACTCCCGGACCTTCGCCAGTTACTCCGAACTCGTTCTACTCCTCGACGTCGATTGACAGCCCGAACATCACAAATGACGGCCAGGCCGCAACCGTGGTCGTTGATTTGCGTGATAAGCAGAATCATCCCATCGCCGGTGAGCGGGTTCGCTTAGTACCTTCGGCTGCCTTTATGACCTCGGCCTCGGGACGGACAGACAGGCTGGGCATGGTACTGCTACGCACCACTGTGCGGTCCGGTGCTCGTCACATGGCGCCCAGTGCCGGCCCTCTGCGTCTCACGGTTGTTGATGAGACACACCACATTCCGATACCCCACGCCTTGACTCTGACCGTCTACAACCGTGTCGCGGTGCTGCTGCAAGGAGTCGGAACGTCGCTTCACTGCCGCGACCGCGCCTGTTTGGAGCCCATGTTCATGCCACTTGTGTCTGGCGTTCTGAAGCCCTTGGGTTATCGAACCGCTATCGCGGCCCCTGCCATCCTTGAGTACAGTTATCAGGGAGGCGCAATGATTAACGATGGTGGCGCATGGACATGGAAGCCCCGTTCGTATGATGCATGTGACACCCTGCAGTCGGTCTCTCACAGCGCGCAAGTCTTGCGTGATATGTTAGTTGCCTATCGCGCCCGGTATCCATACTCGACGTTTGAGCTGGTGGGCCATAGTCTTGGCGGCCTGGTCGCAATGCAAGCGATCGGCTACCACTTCCTCTGGCAACAAATTGGCCCGTTGGGTGTCGATAAACTTGTAACTATCGATAGCCCAGTCAACGGCATTACTGACGTACATGCACTGTCCTGGCTGGTCGACGGCCTCGCCGGTATCTGGCATCTGCACGACTGTCCCGCCCAAGGATTTGGTTTGGACCTCGTGGGCGAGCTCTCAGGGTTGGGCGATCAAGCACCGGCCCGACAACACGCCTGGGCAGCAGTTGCGAAGGCTCATGGTGCAGCCATATTAACCGTCACCAACCGAGACGACTTGCTTGTACCCGAGGCCTACGCCCTGCTCGACGCGGATAGCCCTGCCAGCGTGGTCGACCGCATCCGCCTGTCCGTTGCTCCGCTGCAAAGCTTGGGACACAGCTCGTTGCTGTATCCCGTCCAGGCAGGTGGCGTCGCTAATCTCTCCTGGCCTGGCTTTGCCGCTACGTTGCGCATGTACCTTCGGCAGCCATGCCTCGTCTTTTCACCGCGCGACGCGAAATGTCCCTATCCGAGTATTAATCGCGGCTTTTGACTCGGCGGCCACCATCTGTCTAGTCGAGCGAAAGCGTGCGTCACGGAACCGGTTTCTACAATTGCTCAGTCGCGGTGATGTGCCGCAATGCACGCGGGAAAGGGCGTGCTGAGGAACGGCCCTGGCCGGCAGCACGCCCTTGGTTATTGCCTCGTTATCTTTCATTGGCGGCTCAGGCCAATGGCTGATCCTTGACCGCGAGCGTGTCGTAGGCACCCTGTGCCTGCACCGCACGTATCCCTATTCGGGTAGGCAATTGCGCTGCAGGCACAACG
>JAQBPC010000516.1 GCA_028287725.1 Chloroflexota bacterium
AGCATATTCGTCCTAAACAGGTACTCCAGTTTCGCGAAGACGGTTGCAAACCCCTCCTCGTCAGGATCGAGCGTTCTGAACATCTCCTTGCGCAGCAGCATCTTCTGCTGGATTTCTTCGACAAAGATGGTAGGGTATTCTTCTTGCCGGCCGACGAGATGTATGCGCCGCTGCACCTGACCAGCAGCGTCCGGACGACCGGCCGCGCCGTCCGTGGAGCGTGCCACCGGAGCCGGAGCGACACGCACGACGCCCTCAGCACGCGGCTCCTGCACACCATCGACGGTCTCAGATTGCGGCCCCTGCACCCGCGCCGTCGACCCGGATTGACGCACGCCAGCATCGGCATGAGTGCCGGGCTGCGCGCCATGTTGCCGCAGCAGTTGATTGACCGCCGCGTTCCCTGTTGTGCGCTGCAGCGCCTGAATTGCGGTTGGCGTGAGCGCCCGGGGGGCGTGGCGAGCCTGCCGGAAGGCCTCGACCGCCGGCTCCGATTGCGCGTTCCGGCCCTCGGTTTGCGGCTCGGCATCGGGCCGGCGGCGTGCCGGCTCCGACTTTTGCTGCCCCACGATGCCTCGCTCTGTCGCCATAGGTGCAACTCCCCGGACCCTGCAAGCTAGTCAGTATTTGAGATCCGCGTCACGAACTGGTGCAGACGGAGGGAAGACACCGGGCGGCGTGGCCCTCAGGGTTCCAGCTGCGTCTGCCGACGAACTCAACAATATTTCCTATGGTACCACTGGCGCGAAAGGGATCGGCAGCATTCGGCGCCTGCCCACCCTGTGCCCGTCCCCGCCAACTCGCGATGGCATGCCACCGCCGATCGGTGCGTGGTCCCCTCGGCCGGTAAGCAAGTACCCGAATCGTGGCCGTATCGATTTCCTTTATGCGCGGGGTCTGCTAGCATTTAGTTTCTGCCCAGGCAAGACGCGCCCATCGCGCATGAGACGGAAATGATTCGCAGCGACAGTATGACGGCGCGAACTGAGCAGGAAGCACATCCCCGTGGCGGGGGACCGGTTGGGGGCATCGTGTCTGGGCTCAATGCCAGCCTGATCACCACCCTTTGCATACAGGTCGGCGTCAGCGTCGGCGCCGTATTGCGTGCGGCGTAGGGGCTGCATGTCCGAGCTCACGACGGCCCTCCTCTACACCTTGGTCCCGGTGGCGACTGCGGCTGTCGCGGGCACCATCGCTGCCTTTCGGCCTCCTCATGCCCGCGTGACGAGTGCAGTGCAGCACTTCGCGGCGGGCGTGGTGTTCGCCGCCGCAGCCATAGAGCTGCTGCCGGAACTGCTGAAGAATTCGCCCATATCCTCGCTCCTCGGCTTCGCACTGGGCATCGTGGTCATGTTCAGCCTGCGCTGGGCAGGCGAGCGGGCAGAGCGGCGGGGGGCAGGCAGCGCCGGCCTCCTCCTGGCCACGGGTGCCGACTTCCTGGTGGACGGCGTTGTACTCGGTGCCGGCTTCGTGGCAGGAGGCCAGACAGGCGCCCTCCTCACCGTGGCCATCTCCGTCGAGTATCTCTTCGTCGGTGTCGCGGTGGCGGCGGCGCTGGGCGCCGTGTCGCACGCGCGCAAGATCGGCATCCCGACCGGGCTTGCCCTGCTGACCACCCTCGGGGCTGGAATCGGCGTGGTGACGCTCGCTGGGGCGCCCGGACCAGTGCTGGCGACGGTGCTGGCGTTCGGGGCTGTGGCATTCATGTATCTAGTAACGGAAGAGTTGCTCGTCCGCGCACACGAGCAAGGCGAAACCGCATTCGGGTCGGTGTTGTTTTTCGTGGGCTTCCTTCTCTACCTAGTAATTGAGGAGCTTGCTGGGACGGTGCCCGGCTGAACGGGACGTCGCTTCTGCTCACTCCCCGCACCAGGTCGGTGGCGTGGCCTGCCGTGAACCTGAGCAGCAGGTCTCAGCCCGCCAGCTCGCTCGCGCCCATTGGGCTGAGGCCTGGAGCGAACTGCAGGCCCGGACTTACCCATGCCGGGCATGTTTTTGCCCTGGGCTGGAGACCACTCGCCAAAGCTCTGCCCGTCGTGCCTGTGCCACTCCTACCCGACCAGGGGCCGTAACCCATTCGCGTAGTAAACTTACGACGTTTCCAGCGGTCTATGGGTCATCGAGTGCGTGAGTGGAGCTATGCAGAGTATGAAAGGGATTGCACCCGCCGCCCATTCATGTTCTGCTACCCTGTCGAGGGAGAACAACGGGCGAGAAGCTGGGGCGCCGCCGACGAAGGGAGCCGCGATGGAGGTGAGTGACGGGGCGCTGCTGCTGGCCTGCCGCCAGAACGACCAGGCGGCCTGGGTGGCGCTCATCGCGCGCTATCAGCGTCTCATTTACAGCATCCCGCGCCGCGCCGGTCTCAATCCCGAGCAGGCGGCGGATGTCTTCCAGCAGGTATTCGCCACGCTGGTCGAGCATCTCGACCAGATAGAGCACCCCGATCGTATCGGTCCCTGGCTGGTTACCACGGCGCGACGAGAAACCTGGCGGGTCAGTCGCGGGCGGATTCCTGCCTGGACACCAGTTG
>JAQBPC010000529.1 GCA_028287725.1 Chloroflexota bacterium
ACACCTTTGTCAGTGCGGTTAACAGCCCTCCTCTGCATGCGCCGGCCAGTGGCGCTTCAGGCGGCAATGGCGTCTATGCCTACGGGCCTAGCCAGTTCCCGTCCCAGAGCTACAACGCCAGTAGCTACTGGGTTGACGTGTTGTTCGGCACGACCGCCCCGCCGACCGCGACTCCTGGACCACCCACTTCTACCAGCACCGCGACATTGACGAGCACGCCTGGGTCGCCGACCGCAACGGCAACGAGCACAGCAACGGCAACCAGCACCCCGACGGCCACGAGCACGCCGGTGAACTGCCCCTGCTCGACAATATTCGCGGCCGGCTCCGCGCCCGCCGTCGCGTCTTCGGGCGACGTCAATGCCGTTGAGGTAGGGGTGAAGTTCACGTCCGACGTGAGCGGCTACATCGACGGTGTCCGCTTCTATAAGGGCACCGCCAACACTGGCGCTCATGTCGGCAATCTGTGGAGCAATACGGGGCAGTTGCTTGCTAGCGCTACGTTCACCAATGAGACTGCCAGTGGCTGGCAGCAAGTGGTCTTCACCACACCGGTCACCGTCACGGCCGGCACCGTATATGTCGCGTCCTACCACGCCAACACCGGCAACTATGCAGCCACGGCAAATGCCTTTACGGGCGCGGTAGACAGCCCCCCATTGCACGCACTAGCCAGCGGTTCGTCCTTCGGCAACGGCGTCTACTCCTACGGAGCCAGCCAGTTCCCCACACAAAGCTACAATGCCAGCAACTACTGGGTTGATGTGCTGTTCGGTGCTCCACCAACGCCCACCGCGACGAACACCGCGACGGCGACGAACACGCCCATACCGCCCACCGCGACCAGCACCGCGACGGTGACAAACACGCCGACTGCAACGAGCACTCCCGTGACCTGCCCCTGCACGTCGATCTTTGCTGCTAACGCAACGCCCGCGGTCGCATCATCGGGCGAGGCCAATGCTATCGAGGTAGGCGTGAAGTTCACGTCCGATGTGAGCGGCTACGTCAGTGGTATCCGCTTCTACAAGGGTGCCGCCAACACTGGCGCTCATGTAGGCAACCTGTGGAGCAGCACCGGCCAGCTGCTAGCCAGCGCGACGTTTACCAATGAGACTGCTAGTGGCTGGCAGCAGGTGATCTTGGCCTCGCCGGTATTGGTCACGGCAGGCGCCGTCTATGTCGCCTCCTACCACACCAACACCGGCAACTACTCCGCCACCGCCAACGCGTTCGCCGGACCTGTGGACAACGCTCCTCTGCATGCGCTGGCGAGTGGCTCATCAGGCGGCAACGGCATCTACGCCTACGGCCCTACACAGTTCCCCACGCAGAGCTACAACAATACGAACTACTGGGTCGATGTGCTGTTCGGCACGACCGCCCCAGCGACCGCGACACCCGGACCAGCTACTGCGACTAATACCCCAACTGCTACGAGCACGCCAGTGACGTGCCCCTGCTCGCTCTTCGCGGCCAGCGCAACGCCCGCCACGGTATCGGCCCAGGATCCCAGCGCTATCGAGCTAGGAATGAAGTTCACGTCTGATATGAGCGGCAAGATTACTGGCGTTCGCTTCTACAAGGGATCCAGTAATACCGGCACTCACGTTGGCAACTTGTGGAGCAGCACGGGCCAGTTGTTGAGCACCGTGACATTCAGCGGTGAGACGGCCAGCGGCTGGCAGCAGGCCACGTTCGCACAGCCTGTCGCCATTGTGGCTGGGACGACGTACGTGGTCTCCTACCACACGAACGTAGGTTTCTACTCAGCAAACGCCGGCTACTTTGCGGCTACCGCAAATAATCCCCCACTTCACGGGGTCGCCAACATCTCGGGCGGCAACGGCGTGTATGCTTATGGCGCCAGTCAATTCCCGACGTCGAGCTATAACTCGACAAATTACTGGGTGGACGTGATATTCAGCACGAGCTAAGCAAGTGATTGTCGTCATGCGTCATCCCGGAGTTATGGGATGAGGTAACGTGAGGACCTTCTGCGGTAGCGTCGACAACTCAAGTGTCGACGCTACCGCAGAAGGTCCTTTCGCGTGGATCGACCCCCAATTGATGGCGGAGCACCATGTACCGGTAATTGCCCAGTAATGCACACTGCTACAAAGGATCTGCTTATCGAGTATGCTGCGGGCTTGGCTCCAGGCAGATCGCGGTTGGTGAAAGCTTATTACTCATCAACCGAACGAACAAATTGCGACCACCAAGTGCCCCGGCGAGACCGTGATAATATTCGAGGTTGAAAATAAGACTGCATAGCGGGTCACTCACAGACCGGAGTCTCCATCGATCCGCCAGCCGGATCATGGTACCTAGCATCCGGACCACCATATTTGTGATGCCGCGGCCAACGCAAACGTGAGTGAGAAGGCGTACAGGGAGTCTGCGGCTCTTAAATTGCCAAACTGCGGTTCCCAGGATCTCGGGACGTCCACTTCTCGCCATGGAGACGTCGGCAGCGCCATAGGCGGCCGGGACGCGCACCCATGCTTGGAAGGGGCGTTGCACGTAATGCCAACCTCGCGCCTGAGGTAGGAAAACAAACTTCGTGCCTCGTTCACTGAGACGCAGCGCCAGCTCCACATCCTCCGCGCGTTTGAACGAAGGATCAAAGCCACCGGCAGCCAGGATATGATCTTTACGCACGGCTGCGTTTCCTGTATAAAATTGGCGGTGAGTGGCCTCCCATCGCCCCGCCACCATATCGTCGTACTGACGGCAAAGCATCCGCTCTTCCCAACTGCCCCAAACCGACAGTGACACGTCGGCGGGAGGTAAGAGGGGGCCGATCGAGGCCATGTGCATTTGGCCGGCATGCGCCGCTATATGTGTAGCGACGAGCGTGGGATCGGGCAGGACATCGTCGTCGAGAAACACGATGAGATCCCCGCTCGCAGCAGCAATACCGCGGTTGCGGGCGCTAGCAGGTCCTTGCGTGCTCTGCTCCACGATCTGCAGCGGGTACGGCATTGTGGCCGCCATGCCTCGGCAGGCATCGGCTGAGCCATCAGTGTCGCCGTCACACACCACCACCACTTCGAAGGCACCCGAGGGTAGCTGCTGGGCGAGCGCGCTTAGTACGCGTAGGAGCGACTCTCGTCGCCCGAGAGTCGGCACCACCACGCTGGCAATGGGAGTTTGAGCTGGAGACGAGGTATCCTCAACCAATCCCTTTAGCTTTCGTCACACACGAATGGCATCCCGAGGTCGCGCCTCAACGAGCCCGCAAATGATCTCGAGTATTCGCCGAGCATTTGCTGCACTATCAAATCGCTCTTCCGCTAGCTGTCTTGCTTCATGGCCCATGGCACGGCGGCGTGCAATATCGTCCGCCATCGCGCCGATGGCATTGGCCAGGCTACGAGGATCGCTGGGAGGGACCAGCAGACCAGTACGGTCGGGGATAACCGCTTCGCCAATTGCCCCCACATCCGTGGAAACAACTGGCAGGCCGGCAGCCATTGCCTCTTGAATAACCAGAGGGAAGCAGTCTGCGTGCGTGGGTAGAACGAAGAGATCGGCTTCGGCATAGAGCCGCTTGAGCAAATCGCTATTCGGCGCGACGTCACGATAGACCCTAACGCCCGGCCGCTCAGGGATTTCCGCCTTCGTGACCAGGTGTAGCTCGACTGGGTGCGACAGCTGGGCTGTGGCGGCCAGTAAGTCTTCGCCCCCTTTTCGGGCAAAGTCCGCGCCCACGAAGAGGATTCGTAACGGGCCCGAATCGGGACGGCTGCGAGGTTGCGGCCACTGGGCAAGCGGTACACCGGGTGGGATCACTGTGATCCGTTCAGCCGGCACCTCATAGTGATCGATCAGTGATCGCCGAGCCCAGTCGCACCAGGTGACTATCGCCTTGGCTGCCAATAGTGGCCTCTGGTTGATCGCAAGCTTGATCTGCTCGGCCAGACGGCCCTGCGATCGATGGTTGTAACCTGAGCCAACAACATCGTAGTTCATTGGGGTAGCATCGAGCGAAATTACGGCCGGGATGCGGCGGAGCAGGCCGGTGCAAAGCAGTGTGGTGACTTGCGTATGGAAGTAGAGCGCCTGGAACTTTTTTGGTGCTCGATGTTGTCGCAACAATCGCCGCGCACGAGTGCTGGCACGCGCGGACCAGTTGGTCCGCAGCAATGGCAGGTTTTCAATCGCGTCTTGACTGGGAAATTCTAATGGTAGCCATGTGGCACGGACTGAAGAATCCAGATCAACGATCGACCGCAAATTACGATAATGGGTCACATGACCTAGCGTCTGCTCCATAATGAATGCGACGCGCGGGGCTACGTTCTCGCCGTTCATCTTCTGCCTTTTGCACGTGCGTCGCCAACCGTCCCAATTGCCCAGCGGTAAGGTGCGACTTTCCGCTTAATGCGCTGCCTCTCCTCTGGAGGGGTGGATTGATCGAACGTGCTCAGCTTGCCGAGCATGGCGAACACTATTCCCATGACTATGAGATTGCGGTAGTTGGTCCACTGCAGATCCAGATAGCCAACCACGACCTCCTGCACGATAACGGTAAGAATTAGGAGGGAGAACCCCTTAAGGCAAGGGTCACGCAACCGTACAGTGAGCCGGGTTGCCTGGACAATGGCGCCGCCGATGAGCAGCCAGAAGAATAGAAATCCAATGGTGCCCGTGCGCATCCAGATCCATAAGATACTGTCATGCGGCATGATATTCCAGAAGACATATATGGTACTAATATCCGCCAGTGAATATGGCGTGTTCATCGGTTTACCGAAGCCATAACCGTAAATAGGGCTGCTCTTCATGGTAGCCAGAATGTCTTTGTCCTCGTTGACACGGTAGAGATTGGACGATGCATCGCGCGGATCGGGAGAGAACGCGGAGGAGATCGCCCGAGCCGGTTCCGACAGCAGCCCGGATTTCGTGGAGTAATAGACGTAGTACGGAGGCAGTATGAGCGCAAGCACTCCAAAGATACGCAGCACAACCAGCCTGCGAGCCGGCTGAGCCACCGCTGTAACGACTAGTATCACGAAATAAGCAAGGCACAGCGCGAGTATCGCGGCGCGGCGCTGGTTCGCCAGGCTGGCGATGATCACGAAGGGGAGAAACGCTAGCATAACCTTCTTTAGGCGAGGCGGCCCTCCATAGAGCAGACATATCGGCAGATAGCACAAGAATGCATTGAAAAAGAAGGATTGTTCGTGGGGAAAGAGTGTTTCCACGCTATGGAGATTGCCGTGCAAGGAAATGTAGTATCTCCAGGTGCCCTGTATCCCTTTGATTCCGGCCCCCACAACAAGACTCCAGAGCAATACGTCCGTAGCGCGGCGCTTATTAATGAGGTTACATGCCAGGACATAGGCGATTAGCATGTACGCCTGTGAGCGGATCTCCCATAGCGAAATGCGAAAGTCGCCGCCACTGGAAAGGCCGTGCAGCTCGGCAAAGAGAACCATTCCACTGTATAACGCTAGTGGCCGCATCAGCGATCCCCGATCAAAGCGCAGCGTACGGTAGGCGATTCCCTTGATGAGCCAGATAAGCAGCACAAATACCATCAGCAGTTCAGCCAAGGTGAACGACAGGCCCTTGACATGAGTCCAGCTCGCGAGATCTTCGAAGAGCGGAATGCGGGCGCCAAGATCGTCCCCATAGATCACCGCCGGAAAGGTCGTCTCCTGAACGATCGCGGCGGCAAAGAGCACGTACACGCCGCGCACGGGTGCATGCCACAACCAGACCACGACAGCTGGGACCAGAACGATCGCTGAAAGCCCAATCAGCAACGAATCGGGAAGGACCATGACGAGCAATGCGACCGCCAGCGTGACCAGTAATGCTAGAAATGCAAGCACAAGGTCACGCCTACGATGGCGCTGTTGCAGGGCAGCCACGCTCCAGAAAGGAGCCGGCAAGGTTGACGGAATCACATCATCCGCTGAAGTAAGCATAGGCGAGGTACGCCAGGACGACGAACACCATGGCGATGTTACTCTGGCGCTCCCAGCGTACGCGAAGCAAGCCCAGGACGATCAGTATCAACATTAAGCCGATGATCGTGTTCATCAGCTGTTACCGCGACCCCCGTCGCCAGCCCTGCATGGGGGAGCGGAATGCATTGAGCACCACACCCTGCGGGGGCCGGTCCCCCATACGGGCCACCGCCTCGCGCACGGTATCCGCTTGCGTGACGCCGGCTCGCACCACGAGTATGGTCGCGTCGGCAACCGGGGCCGCGACCGCCCCAAAGCTGCCGTCAGCCAACGGGGGAAGGTCCAAGATAACGAGGCCCCGTAGACCACCAGGCCGTCGGAATGGATCGTGCGTGCCGAGCCGGCGCAGCAGCCATGCCGTGTCGTGCCCAGCATCACCGGCAGGGATGGCGTAAAGGTCGGGATACTGAGGTCCCCACCTGCTTATGACCTCATCGAGCTGACGCTCGTCACGCAATACGGAGGCAATGCCTGGCTGCAACCCATCTTGTGAACCCGTCAAAAGACTGGGATGTTGAAAGTCAGCGTCCACCAGGGTGACCTGCACGTCCAGCTCTTTGGACATCGTCTTGGCCATGAGGCGCGCAATCGTAGAGCGGCCCTCCCCGCGTATAGCGCTGGTAACCCCAATGACTACAACCGGCGCCTGCGGCAACTTCAGGCCCGCGTAAATAAGGCGATATATCTCTGGATCTCGTGGATCTGTTGGCAATCTATGTGGGATAGGCCGAGCAGCACGCTGTGACAACTCCTCGCCTGTCAACGGCGGCATCGGTGCTGCTATGTGACCATTCGCGATTTCTCGCACCGGTACAGTGTGACTGTGGTTGTGCGCGTCAATCACCTGAGGATAAAGAACAGTGACGGACTCGGAAGATCCGTTCGACTCAACGTCCGAACGTGTAGGCACGTCGTGCGCGGCCCGTGCAAGAAGCTCCCGGACGAAATCTCTTGTATCTTTCGAGGACGACGAGGTGGGAGGACGCTCGGATGGATTCACGATGCTCTCGGTCTGCTAGGCGTATTTAATATTGGTGCCGGTTCCGGCTGCTTTCGCGATGCCTTGTCTTTAAGTCCGGCACTGTAAGGCACCACGGCCAGGACCGGCAAATCCAGCAGGACAGGGACATCAGCCGGGGCGCGGAAGGTTCGGTCCACGGCCGTCATTACTACGAGGAACGCTCCCGCCAATAGCAGACCGAGCACCAGGGCAATTGCCACCGAGAGCAATTCCTTCTTCTTGTTCGCACTGATGTAAGCAACGGTCGGCGGATCCGCGATGTAGTATCCGTTCTGGTTCACCACCGTTGCTGGTAACGAATTCTGCGCGACCGCAGCTTTAATCTTCTGCTGAAGATCAGAAACAGTCTGTTGATCGCTCTTGTGCTGGTCGTATAGCGTAGCAAGCGTCGTATCGGAAACCATCTGCGTTTGCAGGTCTGGGACTGTTACGCCATGCTGCGACATGTATGAGGTAAGTTGATCGGCAGATTTTCGTTCGTTAGCTTGCGCGGTGATGAGCAGCGACTGGTAATACGCTTTGTTCACCGCTGCCACCCTGCTACTCGACGCCTGTGTGCTAGACGTGGCATTGGTGAGAACACCTTGCACAACTTGAATAGCTAGCGTGGGATTTTGGGACGAATACGCGATGGAAACGAGATTATCGCCTCTGGCCGTGACCGTCACGTGCTGCTGCAGATCAGAGCTTACGGTTTGTTTGGGATCCGCCATGAGGCCCAACTGTTTAGAATAAATTGGGCTGCTCCTTGCCACGTCGAGGCAGAAGGTTGGACTCTGCAACCATTGGGTTATGTTCGCGGACTCGATCTGTGCAAGCGATAGCCAAGCAGTAGGGTTTACCGTCGAGTTACTTGCGGCCGTCTGTTGCACGTAAATATTTGTGCTGGCGACATAACCGGTCCCCGAATGGCGCACATTCTGAAACTCGGCAGCCGGCAGTATGAGTATGGGAATGAGCAATAGCCACCAAAACCGCGAGAACGTATGCAGGTAACGTGACATCGAACTTGACACCGATCCCTAAACTCAACTCACGACCCTAGTGGCGCCGCGGTGCATACTCTGCCAGAACGAATAATACCATTAGTCCGTCAAATCCGGGTTAATGTTTCATATAGCGTTGTCAAAGTTAGGTTAAGATCTGCAGTGCTGATGTTCTCCACTTGCAAATCCCGACATTAGTCGGTTGAGTCCCACAATGAAATGACCAAGGCCAACCCAATCGCCAACCTTGTGAGTCCCGACCGGATAGCCTACGCTATGGTTGGATATTCATACTGGGCATGTCGTTAAGTGTCCGCGCCTTACCCAAGGAGACCTCATGCCAACGCCACTCAAAAAGGAAGTCGACTCGGATACCGCGCTCAACTGGGTTGATACCACCCTCGCGGCGTGCATGCGTAGAGTCAACCGGCACGACTTTATCAGGCAGTTGTTGCTCACGCTCCTGGTAGCGGTAGTGGCAGCACTTTTCCTCCAAGTGTCATTGCGTAGCTACGTTGTAGATGGCGAGAGCATGCTGCCAGGCCTCAAGTCTGGCGATCACCTGGTAGTTGACCAACTTACGTACCGCCTAAGCGCACCCCAGCGGGGCGATATCGTTGTATTCCGCTTCCCACAATCATGGTCCCACCAAGACTTGGTCAAACGGGTGATTGGCCTGCCGGGCGATTTGGTTGAGGTCCAACCACACAGGGTGCTGGTGAATGGGCAGCAGCTCAACGAGCCGTACGTGCAGAATATT
>JAQBPC010000544.1 GCA_028287725.1 Chloroflexota bacterium
GGAAGATAAGCTCGTGGCCGGGGGCGCCTAGTCGCGACGCAGACTCGCCAGAAGTCTATCGAAAATACTTGACCGCTCGTCGAACAGATAGAGCGGTCTTTGTACGGTAATCGCACCGCCGCCACATGCCCGCAAGTGGTCTTTCGCCTCACCCAACTGCGCGCGCGGCAGCACCACCGTGACGGCGAATACGCGGCCTGGAGTCGACGGATCGAAGACCTGGGTAATAGTAGGACCGCGCACACCGGCCAGGTCCCGGCGTCGAAGTACCGCGGCGGCGACCGATTCCATGGAATCCGCCTCGACGTTCGCCGTGATGCTCACAGTCTCGCCGGCTCGTTGGTGCGCTTCGACCATCTCCAAGACTGCGCGTAGTGTCTCCAGGCGCGATGGAGACTCGGTAAGTCGCGTTCTATTGACCAGCAGGCATGCCTGCGACTCAAGGATGGTTCCGCCGGTAATAGTCTTTAGGTGGTTTGCGCGTAGGGTCGTGCCAGTTTCATTAATGTCGGCGATGATGTCGGCGTAGCCCATTGAAGGAGCGATCTCAAGGGCCCCGCTGCCTTCAACCAGCGAGTGGCTGGAGAGACCGTTCCGCATCAAAAAGCGGCGCACGAGCATTGGGAACTTTGTGGCAACCCGCAACGTTCGGCCGCGTTGGCGAAACTCCGCTGTAACGTCGGCTAGATCCTCCAGCGTGGACACGTCCAACCACGCCTCCGGCACAGCCAGCACGAGCGAACAGCGCGCGAATCCGAGATCGCTTATTGCGACGACGACGTCATCGGTCTCTCCAAGATGCTCACTGAAGATGTCGAAGCCGGTAATGCCGCCGTCGACCAACCCCAGCATGAGCTTCTGCGGTATATCGGCCGCACGCTGGAATACGGCGTTGACCGCGACGCCCCCACCCATCTTTGCGCTGTATTGGCGCGGGTTACTGCGGCGGACACCTAATCCGCAGTCGGCGAGGAATCGAAGTGTCGGCTCTTCCATCGCGCCCTTGCTGGGTACAGCAAGATTGAGAACATTACTCATTGGAGGGCTCCCGCTGTACGCGTATGTTCGGTAATACTGCTGCTCAGCTTGGCAACGAGGTCACGTAGGTCGTGACCGAGTTGAGACTGTTCCGAGGATCGAAGCATAGCAGTGGACACTGTTGGCTCAAGTGTGCCTGGGCCTTGCCGATTGACCAGTAAAACTGCTGCATAGCCCATCCTGAAGAATCGCTCACGGTAGTCGCTCGGCATTCCGACCTGGTGCTGAAGCACTGCCACGATTCCGGCCTGACGCGCATCTTCCGCAAGACGCAGCCCAATAGGTCGAAGTTCTCGCTCGGCTACTAAGACGGCAACTCTCTCGCTGCCCCGGGTATCAGGGCCTAAATCCCGCACCGCGTGCATCATTCGCTCGACGCCGAACGCGAATCCGAGTGCCGGAAAGCCGTTCCGGCCTGTTACGGCGCGCGAGAGGCCATCATATCTTCCACCGCCACAGATTTGCAGCGAAGAGGATTCGCCGTCGTCATTGCTTGCAGTATCCGCGTACAACTCGAATATTAGACCGCTATAATATGCGATTCCGCGCGCCATCCCGGGAGCAAGTGTAATCTGCACATTGCTTAAATCGTGATCGTGCAGCAGCTCTACAACTCCCTTTAGATCGCGTAACGCCGTGAGCGGCACTTCGTACTCGCGCAACAACGCCTCCGCGTCGTCCAGCACTTTGTGCGGCTCACCTTGCAAGGCACTAAGTGAGCCACAGAACGTCAACGCGCGCTCAAGGTGTTCGCGTCGTTCGCCGCTTCGCATCGCCGATTTCCGCTGGGCCTTGCTCAAAACCCGCTCGATAATCTCCTCAGGCGTTCTCGTATTGCCGGCGAGATCGACACCCATTTGGCCGAGCAGTCCATTTACGACATCTCGCGCCTCTGTGGGAGAAAGCCCTTCGAGTGCATCGGCAAGACCGGCGGGAGTCATATCCTCAGTGCCGGAACGTCCCTGCTGTGCATCCTCGAGACCCAGGCGCGTTCGGACGACACGCTGCTGTTCCGCGCCTCGGTTGTAATATTCGAGGTGCTCGAGCACAAAGCCTTCGGCGTACCCATCAACATTCAAATGCGCCAATAGGGCCTTCAACGGCCCTAGATGGCCTAGAACGAGGTGTAGCTGTGGCACTCCAGCAGCAAGCGCAGTCTTGCACGCCAGTGCGACGATATCCGCGTCCGCTTCGGAGCTTGGGTCACCCAGTAACTCTACACCTGCCTGTGTGAACTGCCGTGTAGTTGCGCGCTGCGGCTTCTCATAGCGAAACACCGGACCGGCATACGCCACCCTCACGGGTTCCTGGGACAGTGCAACCGTCGGTCCAAGCGCCCTGATAACCGAAGCAGTGAACTCGGGTCGAAGCGCGACCTCCCGCCGACCCTGATCTGTGAATCCATATAGCTTGGAAAGTATCTGAGCGCCATTTTTGCGGAGGTATAGATCAAGCTGTTCCAGGACCGGCACGTCGATCATTGAAAAGCCCGCGAGTCGAAATGACTCCTTCAGAGCAGTCAAGACGGTCTCAAACTGCCGGTACGCAGTAGTGTCCATGTCGTAGAACCCGCGTACCCGCTCAATCGCACGCTGCATTGCATCTCCTTGTGCCGTGTATGCGCCTGATACATTCGTCCTTGCACCAGGCCGGCCTTGCAACGCCGTCGTTGATACCGTTGCCGGTTCGAGGAGGCGAGCCCACGGATTGTGTGCCAGTTTGCGATCTGTCGGAAGGCCGCGTCACGTGTCATTCCCCACGGGACGCGCGGACGCCCAAGTACCCACGTTGTAGAATTGTAGGCTGAGGATTGTGGGTGCGTCAATTTCGGCGCGCGCGGCCACAATTCCTGCCGAAAAATGAGGCGCCCGGCACAACATTCGTTAGACGGACCCGCAGTGCATTTAGGGTCAGAATCTGCCATTGAAGGGGCGATTGAGTGAACGAAACATGCATTTTCTGCCGCATCGCGCGCGGTGAAATTCCCGCGGAACGAGTTCTAGAAACCGATAATGTCATCGCCATTCGCGACGTAAATCCGCAGGCGCCCGTGCATGTTCTTGTACTTCCCAAAACCCATGTCGCAGGCATGCTGGAGCTTCCGGCCGAGGATGTGACCTGGAACCGACTGATCGGCACGGTGCAAGAGGTTGTACGCGTGGAGGGACTAGTCAATGGGTTCCGCGTGGTGGTCAATCAAGGTTCGGACGGCGGTCAGACCGTGCCACATCTGCACCTGCATGTGCTCGGCGGTCGCACCCTTCAATGGCCTCCCGGATAAGCCCCGACTCGGCGCGGTGCGTATGGTATAGTTACGACAATTGAGGCGCAGGATTCAATAGTAGTTGTGCTGCGTCCTGTGCAACCGCTTGGGACAATGATCTACAAGCTAGAGTGCACGTTTTGGGCCCATGAGTGGGTGCCGTTGAGGGCAAACAGACCGCTGCAATGGATTATGCACTTGACGTAACGCGTCCGTTTGTGGATACGCATGCCCATTTCATGACCGACAATGAAGAGACGAATGAGATGGTCATTGCAAGGGCGCGCGCAGCCGGGTTGCAGCGGATCCTTGCACCTGCCATCGACCGCGCGAATGCAGATGTTGTACTTCGGGTCGCGGCTCAGCACGACGACGTGTTTGCCGCCGTCGGAATCCACCCGAACAGTGTCGACAGACAGGACGACTTTGACCATCTGCGCAAGCTTGCGGAGGCGCCGCGCGTTCGTGCCATTGGCGAGACCGGGCTAGACTACTACAGGACCCATACGTCTCCAGAGCTGCAACGCGCACACTTGACGCAGCATATGCA
>JAQBPC010000567.1 GCA_028287725.1 Chloroflexota bacterium
GCTCATCGGCGCAGCTAGCCCAACCCTCCTCGGTGTACCGCCCGTCGACCGGTGACACTATGACAAGGTCCCGCAAGGCAGAGTGCAAACATGTGTCCAGGCCCATGCTGCTAGGTTTGGACCGTAAGACGAATATACCGTTCGAATCTACTCCGAACGTTCCTCTGACTGCCGGTTCTGCGCGAGCACAAGCGTGCGCAGCAGCGCGGCAAGCGCGTCCCGCTGCTCAGGGCCAAGTGCGGCGATTAACCGCTCCTCGTTGGCCAGATGCGCTTCGATCGCCCGGTCGACCAGCGCCAGGCCCTTGGGCGTCAGGCCGACGTGCAAGGCGCGCCGATCCTCCGGGTCGGGCAGCCGCTCCACCAGCCCCGCGTGCTCCAGCTTATCGAGCCTGTGCGTCATCCCTCCCGACGAGAGCAGAAGCTGCTGAAACAGCGCGGTTGGTGAGAGGCGATATGGCGGCCCGGCCCGACGCAGCGATGCCAGCACGTCAAACAGGCCGTGAGAGATGCCGAAGGTGGCGAAGGTGCGCTCCAACTCGGCCGTCATGAGCTGCGAGAGCAAATTGACGCGACCGACGATGGCCACGGGCGCGTGATCGAGGTCCGGCCGGCCGTTACGCCACTGCTCCATGATGCGGTCCACAGGATCTCGTTCCATCCCCTTTTAGCCTCCGCTCTGGGACTTTGACAACTATCTTCCTGCTATGTATCTTAACGCAAAGATACATCAAAAGGGAATGCAGATGAACCGGCCAGCGCTAATCCTGACAACCGCCCTCGCACCCGCCCTGTGGGGCACAACGTACCTCACGACGACCTACGCGCTCCCCGCGCACCACCCGCTGTTCACGGCCTTGATGCGGGCCCTGCCCGTGGGTCTCCTGATCACCCTCATTTTTCGCCAGTTACCGCGCGGTGTTTGGTGGTGGCGCGCGGCGGTACTTGGCGCGCTCAATATTGGCCTTACCTTTGCCTTGCTCTTCATCGGTGCATACCGGTTGCCCGGCGGCGTGGCCGCCACGATCAGCTCTACGCAGCCTTTGATGGTCGCGTTGCTTGGCTGGCCCTTGCTGAGCCTCCGGCCTGCTCGTCAGACGCTGACCGCAGGTCTCGTCGGCATCGTCGGGGTCGGAATGCTGGTCCTCGGCGGGCACATCAGTCTCGATCCAATCGGAGTCTTCGGCGCCGCTACCGGTGGCGTGGCGACGGCCGCTGGCGTGGTTATGGTTAAGCGTTGGGGGCGCCCAGAGGGCGTCTCCGTGATGGCCTTCACCGGCTGGCAGCTGGTGGCGGGCGCGGTGCTGCTCCTGCCCCTTGACGCGCTGTTCGAAGGCGCTCCGTCGCATCTCAGCACGCTCAACGTGGGTGGGTATCTCTATCTCTGCTTGATCGGTACCGCCCTGGCATACTCTGTGTGGTTTCGTGGCATTGGCAAGCTGCCGGCATCGTCGGTGGCGTTCTTGACCCTGCTTATTCCATTGGTGGCCACCATCGCCGGGTTCATTGTGTATCGGCAGTCGCTATCCCCTATCCAACTCGTGGGAATGGCGACGGTGCTTGGCAGCATCATTTCCGCACAGCGCCCAACATCCCAATCCAGGACCGCGCGGGTCGCCGCCAAGACGCATGCACCAGCGGTACAGACGGCACCGGGCTACTACTAGTTTCTCGGCTTTTCGCAGTGGGTAGGATATAGATGAAAGCCGGCTCAGCCGACTAAAGCGCCGGCGCACGAACGAGGATGATGATGCCGTTACCCCCTGAAATCGAAGCCGCTGCCCATCGTATTGCCCCGTATGTACGGCGCACCCCCGTCATTGCCCTGGAGCCAGGCGTGCTCGGCGTGGCCGGCGATCTCCACCTCAAGCTTGAGCTGCTTCAGCACAGCGGCTCGTTTAAGGCGCGCGGCGCCTTCAATCGCCTGCTTACCGCCGAGACACCGGCGGCGGGGGTAATTGCCGCGTCCGGTGGAAACCACGGCGCTGCCGTGGCGTATGCTGCTCGACGCCTTGGCTACCGTGCCGAGATCTTTGTGCCGGACGTGTGTCCGGAGATTAAAGTGCGTCGACTCAAGCACTACGGCGCGATTGTCACGCAGGTCGGCGCTGTCTATACGGAAGCCCTTGCGGCCAGTCAGGCTCGCGCAGCCGAGACCGGCGCTTTGCCTATCCATGCCTTTGACGATCGTGCCGTGATGGCTGGGCAAGGCACGGTGGCGCGGGAGTTTATCGAGCAAGTTCCGGGTATGGATACGGTCTTGATCGCCGTAGGTGGCGGCGGACTGATTGGCGGCGTTGCCTCGTGGTTCCGCGGCGATGTGCGCGTTGTGGGCGTGGAGCCGGTGCGTGCCGCGACCCTGGCCCGTGCGCTCGAGGCTGGGGCGCCGGTCGACGTGGCTGTGGGCGGTCTCGCCGTCGACTCGCTGGGCGCTACTCGCGCGGGCGCGCTCGCCTTCGCGGCGGCCCAGCAGTTCGTCGAGCGTGTCGTCCTCGTCGAGGATTCACAGATCTCCGCCGCGCAAAAGATGTTGTGGGAGGATCTCCGCATTGCCGCCGAGCCCGGCGGCGCCACGGCGCTCGCCGCTTTGCTGAGCGGGTCCTACCGGCCTG
>JAQBPC010000643.1 GCA_028287725.1 Chloroflexota bacterium
TGGAACGCAATGCCCGAAGCATTGCCATTCAATACGGCGTGCCGTTTGAGTTCAGGGTGAGGCATGGGTATCCGGCGCACACAATTGTCGAACAGGCCAGGGTTCTCGGCTGCGATCTGGTGCTGCTTGGCCATACCGATAGCACGGTCCTACGCCGCTGGCTAACGGGGAGCCTCTCCGATCTCATACGACACGATGCGCCATGCCGAGTAGTGGTGGCCGGCACCGGGCAAGTTCTCGACCTGGACGAGGCACCGCCCGTCACGACAAGGGCTGGCGCGTCGCCGATCTAGTGCGTCGCGAGATGAATACCCGTGGCCCATCACATTGAGCGTGTCCCTTACGCTTCTTGGTGAAGGTCGAATATGCTCAGCGATCATGACTCGAGCTCGACTTCAGGTCATTGTGTGGCCCTGCCCTGGTCGCGCCGCGCGTGGCCTGGTCGCGGGATCTCTGGTACTCGTATACAATGCCAGGCGCGCCCGGCAACCGTATTGCTATCAGACAATTTTGTTACGGAAGCGCGCGGTAACCGCACCACGACACGTGCCGGCTGTTGTACGCTACCTCTTTGAGGATACGTTTCAAAAGTATTCAGCTGCCAGGCCGTCTTTGCCCGGTGCGCGGAGGTATGCATGACGACATTGCTCGAGTCGAAGTTGCCGGTCCGGGTGCTCGATGTGGACGGCACGCCGGCCGTGAACGTCGAGATAGACGAGCCTCCCGAGCTTCTCTTGGATATGTATCGATGGATGGTGTTTGGGCGTACTTTCGACAATCGACTGATGAGCTTGCAGCGCCAGGGGCGACTGAGCACATATGCCCCTGTGGCAGGCCAGGAAGCGATTCAGGTGGGGTGCGGGTTGGCGCTCAACGACGATGACTGGGCTCTCGGCACCTATCGGGATGGGCTTGCCTGCATCGTGCATGGTATGCCGGCGGAGCAGTTACCGCTCTACTTCCGGGGCCACCCGTTGGCATGTCGAATGCCGCCCGGCGTCAACGTGCTGCCTGAGCAAATCTGCATTGCCGAGCAGATTCCCCAGGCGGTAGGGATAGCATGGGGCATGCGCCTACGCGGCGCGAAGTCGGCCGTTGTCGCGATGTTTGGTGAAGGCGCCACGTCGGAGGGCGCATTTCACGAGGCGGCAAACTTCGCCGGTGTGTTCAATACGCCAGTCGTCTTCCTCTGCCAAAACAACGGCTGGGCGATCTCCACGCCTCGATCCAGACAGACGGCAAGTGAGTCGATCGCGATTAAGGCCGCGGCATATGGGATTGCCGGAATTCAAGTAGACGGCAATGACGTCATCGCGTCATACAGAGCGATGCACCATGCTTTAGAACGGGCACGATCCGGCGAAGGACCTACGTTGGTTGAGGCATTGACCTACAGGCTCGGGCCGCATACCACATCCGACGACCCGACACGCTATCGGCCGAACGAGGAGCTAGCTGCATGGCGCGACACGCGTGATCCTGTCGGCCGTCTGCGTGCCTACCTCGAGCGCGCCGGGCTTTGGGACGACGCTCGGCAAGCGTCGCTCGAAGAAGATGTCAACAACCGAGTGGCCCAGACGGTGAGAACGGCAATTGATGAGCCTGAGCCGCCGCCGGAGGTGATGTTTGACTACACCTACGCGGTGCTGCCGCCTGCGCTAGAAGCTCAGCGCCGCGAGGTGCAAGAAGACGGGCGCCGGAAGGCAGGCAAGCTGCATGGCTAGTCTGAACCTGCTCGAGGCCATAAATGACGCGCTTGGCGTCGCCATGGCAGGGGATGACCGCGTGCTTCTCATGGGCGAAGACGTTGGTCGAAATGGCGGCGTGTTCAGAGCATCAAATGGATTGCTCGACCGCTTTGGCGCCGATCGGGTCATCGATACTCCACTCGCCGAAGCCGGGATCATGGGTACCGCGATTGGGCTTGCTACATATGGACTGCGGCCAATTGCCGAGATACAGTTTCTGGGCTTCTCCTACCAGGCCTTCGCCCAACTGCTCTTGCAGGCGAGCCGGATGCGCTGGCGCTCGGCCGGTCGATTCACCTGTCCGCTTGTTGTTAGGGCGCCATTCGGCATCGGTGTCAAAGCGCCGGAAAGCCATAGTGACGCGCTCGAAGCGCACTTCGTTCATACACCCGGGCTGAAGGTCGTCGCCCCGGCCACGCCATATGACGCCAAGGGTCTGCTACTTGCAGCCATTGAGGACCCTGACCCCGTTGTATACCTGGAACCCTTGCGCGGCTACAGGCTTGGACGTGCGCAGGTGCCGGACGGATCGTATACTGTGCCGCTCGGCAAAGCGACGGTTGTACGACAGGGAACGCAGGTGACGGTCATCGCCTGGAGCGCCATGGTGGGAACCTCGCTGGCTGCAGCCGATATTCTCGAAGCTGACGGCGTGTCGGTCGAGGTACTTGACCTACGCACACTCTCGCCGCTGGATGTCGACGCCATCGTTGGATCGGTACAGAAGACAGGCCGGGCGGTAGTCGTTCACGAGGCTGCACGGACGGCCGGTCTCGGGGCCGAAATCATCGCAATCATCAATGATCATGCACTGTTGTGGCTGGAGGCGCCGGTAGCGCGTGTTACCGGATACGATGTGCCAATCCCGCAACCCATGCTCGAGGATGCGTACATTCCTACTCCTGAGCGCATCGTGAGGGCAGTTCGTGCCACACTCTCATTCTAAATCACTATGCATGCGCCGCCTGTCGTAGCCGCGCGGCGCCGTGTCAGGGAGGGCTCCTGTGTTTGCGTTCCGACTACCCGACCTAGGTGAAGGGACCACGGAGGCCGAGGTGATCCGGTGGCTCGTCGAGCCAGGCGCCACCGTCAAGCTGGATCAACCTTTGGCCGAGGTCCAGACCGACAAAGTAATGGTCGAGATTCCCTCGCCCGTGGCTGGAAGGGTCGTCTCGATTCCAGTCGAGGCTGGCACCGTCGTTCCCGTCGGTACTGTCTTGATTGAAATCGACGAACAGCCGCAAACCTCGGCCATGTCCTCGAAGGATCAGTTATCTGCCCTAGCCACTCAAGCGCAGGGATCCAGCGTGGGATTGGCTTACCCTATGCAGGATTCGACCAGCACCCCCGGTGTCGACGGCGGGAATTTGACACGGCGCTTGGCTGCGCCCGCGGTACGCCGCATGGCTCGCGAGTCCGGTCTTAACCTCGCCTCGGTGGCAGGCACGGGTCCGGCAGGTCGTATCACCGCGGACGACGTACGACGTGCCGCCGCCCCGCCGCACTCTGATGCGACGAACAGACCTGAAAGCCATGTTTCCCCGATAACAAGCGACGGCGAAGCGGAGGAGCGCATCCCCCTGCGAGGGCTGCGTCGCGTTATCGCCGAGAACATGGTTCGCTCCGCCAGCACGATTCCACAGATCACATCGATGATCGAGGTAGACGCGTCGGGACTCGTAGCGCTGCGAGAATCGGCTCGCGATGCCGCGGAAGCGCACGGAGCCAAACTTACGTACCTTCCCTTCATCGTAAAAGCGCTGGTGCAAACTCTCAAGTTGTATCCTTATGTCAACGCGATGCTTGACGATGCGAGCAACGAAATCGTGCTGAAGCGCCACTACCATATCGGAATTGCGACTGCCACCTCAGACGGCTTACTGATTCCCGTCATTCGGCATGCCGACAGGCTGACGGTGT
>JAQBPC010000222.1 GCA_028287725.1 Chloroflexota bacterium
CACGCCACCGTACGTCGACCGCCACGCTGCGCAGCGCTGCCGTCACACAGCACGCTGGTCCTTGCTGAGTCGCTTTCCCGAAACGGACGCACCCATATCGTGATTGTTCAATGCTTCCATCACAAGCTGCCGGAATGCCTCACGGCCACCCGTGTGGATCACTGCTTGTTCGTGCGCCTCCATCAGCACCACGGGATAGCCGCGGCCGCGCAAACATTGACCATAGAGCGAAGCGATGATTGACTCCAGATGACCGGAGGCAGCAACCCAGCGTGGAAGTTCAATGCGGACCATTTCATCGTTTGTTCGGAGGTAACAGAAAAGAATCTGATCGTCGAAGTCATAATGCTGCAGCACGGGCGCCAGGCTCCGAAACAGTCCCGAGCACTCACCCGGCCGCAGATGCGAAAGCAAGTCCCTATCGGGCATGACTCGGAGCGACTCGCATAATCGATCTCGCCTGCCGGAGCAGCGCTCGCACATGGCGTGCTCACCGCGCGCGCAATCCCGCACTGCAAGCAAAGCTGCCGTATTTGCTACTTCACGGGCATTAGGCCTGCTGATGTAGCTGCAAATGGGGATGCCCAGCGTACGGAAGCGCGCCAACGCGGCAGTGTACCGATGCAGCAGGGTCGGCATGCCGAGGCGCGATCGCCTCCCGCCGAGCTCCCAGCGAACGAGATTGCCGTCCGCGATTGCAAGTGGCGCCGGCCGGCTTCGCCAAGTCTCCGCAAGCTCGGCAAGTCGCTCGATTTCGGCGATCGTCCTGAGCATTGCGAGATGTTGCTCTCCAGCCTCACGGAGGCCGCTTCCCTCGGAGTCTTCAAACAGTTCTTCGTCCTGATGCACGACGAGTGGCTGATTCGAGAGCCAAGCCTCGGGCTTCGTGCCATAGCTAATGGCGGCCCAGCCTACATTGATAAGGCAGCAATGAATGAGCCCATGGCTGTCTACCTCAATTTGGCTGCCGTCGGTCCCGAGCACGGTATAGCTGGCCGGTTCTGGCTTGATAGCACGCACGGTCAATAGTGGATCCACCGGCAGGGCGAATGGCCAGACTCCTCCCTGCTCGATCCCCTCCAGAAAGTTGACCGTGTCCTCATGCTGGTAGTGCCACGTTCGCAGCAGCTCATGAGCGAATAGAGGCACGGCTCGCATGCGCTCCGAGTGCGCCGCCATATGTGCTGCCATGCGATCGATCTGGCTACCGGTAGAGACGAGGTCGAGTGACACACTTACTCCAAGGAACGACGTAGAACGGGCGTACGATAGCTTCCACCGTAGCAGAGGCATGAAGCGTCCGCAAGCGCGCAATACACGACAAGACGCAGTGTAGCCACATATTGTTTGGGTTTGCCCTGAATGGTACACTCCGCTTGTTCCGCGTCGCCGGTATCGTATGGTACGCTAGGCGAGTATTGTCCATGGAAGAGCGGGCGCGTATTTGGCGAGGAGCCCAGTGACACGAATTATCGCATTTGTGCAGCGCAAAGGTGGATGCGGTAAGACAACGACTTGCCTCAACCTTGCTGGTGCGATGGCGGAGCTAGGCCGGAAAGTGTTGCTCCTCGATCTCGACCCGCAGTGCAGCCTCTCGGCGAGTGTGCTGGATGTGCGACCGGGCGAGCACTTGTTATCCGCCGCGTTGATTAATGGGACGTCTCTTGCCGACCTTGTACGCCCGAGCGGTCTCGCAAACATCAACGTCATCCCGGCCGACCCAGATCTCGCACGGATCGAGCTCAACATGGGGCTAATGCCGGGACGCGAGCGCTTGCTGCGCGACCGACTCCGCGCTGAGCGCGCCTTGCTGGACGGCTACGACTACGTGCTCCTGGATGCGCCCCCGCTTCTCGGCTTCCTTACCACGAACTGCCTCACTGCCGCACATAGCTGCATCCTGCCGCTTAATCCACAAGACCGGTCCTCACGCGACGCCCTATCCGAGACGATTGCCAGCGTGCGACACGTCGCAGAGGAAAGTAACTACAATCTCCGCATCGACGGCATCCTCTTGGGCCAGGTGAAACTTCGCACGAGCCTTGGCAACGCGGCCTGCGCCTACATGCGGCGTACCTGGGGATCGCTCGTGTTCGAACCTGTTATCCCCGACAGCATCGCGGTCCAAGAGGCGCTCAACAACCGGCAGCCTGTGACGCTCTACAACAAGCGCTCGACGCCGGCGGCCGCCTATCGTGCATTGTGCCAGGCCGTGATTTCGCAAGAGCGCAATGCAGCTGAAACCGGGAGCGCGGATGTCGCGTCGTAAACAATTTGACTTCGGGCTGGAGCAGGTGTCCGTAATACCGTCGCCAGTCCGCGAAGAAATCTTGCGAAAGACGCAAGATGATGGCGTATCGCCGCTGGCGGGCGCCAAGTTGATCGCACGCGAGCGGCTCCGCCCCGATCCCGACCAGCCACGTCATCACTTTGATCCGGCCAATCTGCAGGCGCTTGCCGCCTCCCTCCTCGCGGACGGCATGCAGTCGCCGATCACCGCGTACTACGACGACGATGCAGATATGTTCACAATCGTCACCGGCGAGCGCCGTTGGCGCGCCTCGGCTATCGCCGGCCTGGAGCGACTGCCGGTGTTGGTGACGCCGCGGCCGGACCATCCTGCCGACACCCTGGGCAGGCAGCTGGCCGAAAACTTGCTCCGCGCCGATTTGACGGAGCTCGAGAAGGCCCAGGCGCTCGCCAGGATGCGCGACCTCCAACCCCAAACATGGGTCGAGCTCGCCCGCCGCCATGGGTTGAGCGACCGCAGGCTCTTTCAGATGCTCAGCTTGCTCGATGCGCCACAACCCCTGCAGACCGCGATTCAGGAGGGTCGCATCAGCGGACGGCATGCGCGCGCCATCGCACGCCTGCCCGAGGACCAGCACATAGAGATGCTCACGCGGGTGGTGGGCAACCAACTTTCGGCCCGTGATACCGAAGAGCTTGTGCGCTCTTTGATCCCGAGCCCATCTCCGGAGGATGAACCTTCGGAACCAGCCGATGATGATCCCGATTCGCCTCCACAATTGGGGCCAACGGCAGGCGCCGTCGCCGCCGTGCTCGATGCGCCGCTTCAGCAGGCACGCCGCCGTCAGGTACGGCGCTTCGCAACACGAGTCGACGCCATGGAGACGCAGTTGCGCAACCTGCGTGTTGGCGAATTGCTGCCGGGCGTGCCCGAGCTGCCTGAATACGTGCAGCGCATGCGGCGGCTCCGCGAGGCATTGGATGAATATATTGGCTTCCTCGAACGGATCCAGCTAGACGCCCCGGGCGAGATGGATCAAATCCGCCAGGATTAGGCCTTTGTTGGACTGGGCATATTCGGCCCCGTAACAGCTTGGTCAATGAAACCGGTTTCAGTATGTGTCCGCCCTTCGCCCGGTTCAGCGCCTTTCCAAACATTCTGACGTTTTCGACGCTTAGACCCGCCACATCCGGTGTGCGCTCGGGTCACGTCTACTACATGCAGTTATGTGGAGCCCGTGTGTGAATGTTCGTGGAGCACCTGAGTCGCTGCCCATACCACCGACCCGATCGCTCTCATGGGTCCGCATGATAGGATGGTGCTATGCCATCTGGACCGGTTCTGTATTTGTTGGTTGG
>JAQBPC010000690.1 GCA_028287725.1 Chloroflexota bacterium
GTCGGTCTGCTCGGCCACCTTCGCTCGGATTTCCTGCACCGCCGCATCGTCCAGCTGAAGTAAGTCGACCGTCACCAGGGCCAACGTGGTCTGTCCGTCGTCCAGCACCAAGGCCTTCCCGTAGAGATCATCATGAACGCCTGTCGAACCGCTCTGGCGGCCCGAATAGCCCGCCAGATCAACACCAATCGGCGGCGTCACGCAAACGGCCGTCGCTCCTGCTCGTAGCTCAGCCATGACAACTCCCCCTGTGCGCTATGGACGCCGGGTCGGCTGCCGGCATGCACGCTTGCCGAGGCAGGTTGCCGAACGTGATCATGCGCTCACCGCCAGTTGGTCCGCATGTTTCGTCACCTTGTCGATTGCTGCAACCACGTCCTCGACATCGGCATGTGAGCCAAGCAGCACGTGCTGAGAGAGCCCCATGCCCGTCACCTCCGCAATGCGCTCGGCATTTGGGCAATGGACTTTCGAAAGATCGAGGCCGCGTCCGACCAAACCAGCCACCACCGCGCTGGTCGCCGCCGTGGGACGGAATAAAAGATTCTTGTAGATGACGGGATTGCCGACTCCGAGCGGAATGCCCTCCGCCTGCACGGCCTCGATGAACCGTTTGCGGGATAGTCCGCCACAGCGCTCTGCCTCGTAACGCAGGCTGAAATAGTAATATGCCTGCCGCGTAATTCTAGGGTCGGGCGGCAACGGCTGGGCTGGGCCGTCCAGCTCGCGCAGGCATCGGTCCAGATGGGCCGCATTGTCCGCTCGCAGCGCGGTAAGCTCTTCGATGCGGCTGAATTGCGCCAGCAGCAGCGCTCCTTGCAACTCCGGCAGGCGATAGTTCCATCCCCAGGGGCTTTCCGTCAAGCTGCTGCCACGCGGTATGCGCCCGCAGTTCACCAGTGCCGCGCACAACTCCGCATAGCGCGTGTCATTGGTGGTGAGCATGCCCCCTTCGCCGGCAGTCATCACCTTGGTGATCTGGAAGCTGAACGAGCCGAAATCGCCCCAGGAGCCTATGCCGCGGCCGCGCCATTGCGAGCCATGCGCATGCGCGGCGTCCTCAATCACGATCAGATTGTGACGGCGAGCTACCTCAAGAATCCCGTCCAGGTCGACAGGCCGTCCACCGAGATGGACGGGGATCACGGCCCGCGAGCGATCGGTGACGGCTGCCTCAACTGCCGCCGGATCGAGAGATCCGGTTTGCGGATCGACATCGGCGAAGACCGGCACCGCATCAAGGCTCAGCGGCGCCGAGGCAGTGGCAATCCAGCTGATTGGCGGCACGATCACCTCGTCGCCGGGCCCGATGCCGGCGGCGCGCAGCGCTACCTCCATGGTGACCGTACCGTTCATAGCGGGAATACCATGGCGCGCGTCGTGGTACGCAGCGAAGCGCGCGGCGAATTCATCCGTCTTAAAGCCGGTCTCTTCGAGGTAGTTCCCGCCCCAGCGGCTACTAGTGATAGCCTCGACTACGGCATCTATTTCGCGCTGATCGTGAATCGGCCAGTTGGGGAAGGGCGTCGCGCGAACCGGTGTTCCTCCGGTGACGGCAAGTGTGGACATGAGCATTTTCCTTTCCTGTAGCGGCGCCCCAATGCGGACCGGATCAGGCCTGTACCAACAGATCCCCGGCATACCGCTGGATAAGAGTCTTGGCTGTGGCAATGCCGCGACGCTCGTCGCCCTTGCCCTCAAACTCGATGGAAAGCGGTCCCTCGTATCCGCTCTCGCGCAGCAGGGCAAAGCATGCCGCGAGGTCAAACGCAGTATGATTGCCGGCCTCGTCCACATCGAGGACTTTTGCATGTACGATCGCGGCATGTGGAAACATCGCGCGCAGTCCATCCGTGCGAGCCTCAGGCGCGAAATTGCCAAAGTCGGGGCAGAGCCGAAAGTTTGGCGCCCCCACCGCCTCGTAGATCGACAAGATCATCGACGGCGCGGCGGACAGCCCCCAGTGATTCTCGAGCAGCAGCGACAACTGCCGATCCGCGCAGTACGCGGCCAGCTCACGATAACCGCTCACCACGTTGGCGAGGGCTTCCGCCTCCGAAAGCGCACCAAGATGGCCCGTGTTCACCCGCACCGCGGTTGAGCCAAGGGCGGCGGCGGCATCTATCCACCGTCGCAGCAAGTCCAGCGCTGTTTGGTCTCCCTGAGCGAGGCCCGCCGCGTCTATGGGCACGTTGATCACACGGCAACCCGCCGCGCGGACCGCCTCGGCGACGATCGCGATATAGGCCGGATCATCGGACACCAGATGTGACTGGCAGATCTCGAGCTCTGCGATTCCGTACGATTGTGCCAGGGCGGGAAACGCTGTGATCGCGATCTCCTCCCCGGCCTGCTCAGGCGACCACGTACCAGTTCCGAAATAGGGAAGGTGACGGTGAAGGCTCCAGCTCGAGAGTGCGAGGCTAAGCATGGCTCTCCCCTTGCTTCTAGGCACGTGGACCAATTAGCGGCATCAAGACCGTGCCGAAACAGAATCTTCGACCAGCGTGCCGTCGGGTAAGATACTCCCGGCCTCCTTGGTGCGCCACCAGGCTTGCAGCTCGTCACGATGCTCCACGATCTTGGCGACGCTGTCCGCAATCAGCCCCATGCGGTCACTGCCTGCAAGCAGCACCGGGTGCGGAATTGTCACTTGCTCCACATCGCAGAGGCGTTCGGTGATAGGCAAGCGTAATTGATTGTATTGCGGGAGGTTTGGCAGGCCGCGCAGCGGCGACGTCTGAAGCGCCTCCGGGCTAAAGGCAGGATAGCGATACACCGGTTCGCCGTAGCCGGCGCTTGCCGGAACTCCCTCGGCGTTTAGCGCGGCCAGGAAGGCGGCACGCGGCAACCCGTCGAGCTTCTCTGCCTGATAGCGATAGATGGCAAAGTAGTAGCCACGCTGCGTGATGCGCTCGTCACGTAGCTGGGGGAGCAGGACCCCACTCTCGGCCAGTGCGTTGTCCAGCACTCTTCCGGCCTGGTCACGCCGCCGCACCTGTTCCGGTAATTGCTTGAGCTGTGTCAGGAGCAGCGCCGCCTGGAGGTCGGTCAGCCGGTAATTCGAGGCCAACGCGTAGTGCATGTAGCCCGGCCGGTCCATCCGGCGCCCAATATGATGCAGCAAGCGCGCCCGCTCGGCAAGCTCATCGTCGTTGGTGAGGATAATGCCGCCTTCGCCGCTGGGCAGCGACTTGCTCTCTTGGAACGAGAAAGAGCCTAAAGCCCCAAGGGCTCCGACGCGTGTTCCGCGCCACTCGGTGCCCTGGGCATGCGCTGCATCCTCGATCAGATGGATGCCATGTTCACGTGTCAGAGGCAGCAAGCGATCGAAATCAATAGGATACCCGCCGTAGTGCACGCCGATTATCGCGCGAGTGCGCGGGGTGATCGCCGCGGCCGCGGCATCCGCATCGATGGTCATCGTCTCGGGGTGAACATCGGCGAAAATGGGTATGGCGCCCACCTCGGCCACCGCGGAAGCCGATGCGATAAACGTCAGCGCCGGAACAATCACTTCGTCGCCTATGCCGATGTTGAGCGTCCGCAGGATCAGCTGCAGCGAGACTGTGCCGTTGGCGACCGCGACCCCATGCCGGCTTTGCTGAAACGCAGCGAAGGCTGTCTCGAACTGCTCAGCGTAGGAGTTGGTATGGAGCCGACCCCAATGCCCGCTCTGCAGAACGTTCCGCAGCAGCGTTTCCGCCTCCGAGTTTTCAACACGCGGCCAGGTTCCGATGCGGGACTCCAGGCCGGCTGCGGCCGCCGGTCCCCCGGTGAGAGCGAGAGCAGTCATGCGCGATCTCCAATCTCATGAAGGAGCCGCAGGGCGCCATCAACCAAGGCATCGCCTACGGACGGGGTGTACGGCGGAAGCAGCAGCGCGCGCGGTACAAGGGCTGATGCGTAGCCACCAGCCGCGAAGTCCTCGCGGTCCGGGATATATCCAACAAAATGGGCCGCCAGGGTGCTGACTATGGTGCGCGCGAAGGGAGATCCCGCCTTAATGCGATCGCTGAGCCCCGTGAATATCTCGCTCGGCAACTGCACCCATGCCTCGTCGTTCAGGACCAGCACAGCCAGGGGAACGTCAAGTTGATCCGGCTGCGTCGATAGGTTGGCGCGCATCGACTCCGCCCAGTAGCTGCTAAACCGTGCAAGGGCGGGATCCTCGTCGCCATCTTCCGTGACCTTCACCGTGCCGTAGCGCGTGCGGGCCGCCACCGTATCGGCGATATCCTGCTCGGTCAACGGTTGGAGCGGGAGAGAGACGTTCTGCTGGCGCACGCGCAGCCGCAGCTCCGGCCCGGTAGAGGTGGCGCTCAACAGCGACATGAGCGTCTGGGTTACTGCTTCGGCGCTCAGGATCATTCCCTCGAAACCGAGGTTGTGCCATGCGACGACGGGATCGATATCGCCGCAAGGGCCGAGTCGGAAGATGGCCTCGCCATACCCTTCCTCGGCAAGACGGCTAATCACCTGACCGGGCCAATCTGCTGATATCGCCGTACCTGCCGGCGTGCGACGATCGATACTCACCGGATGGCAGCCATGCGTGAACAATACTACCCACGGCTCGCCTTGCTCGGTGTCGACACGCAACACGTGCAGGCCGGGATCGAATGGGCCGTCGGCACGCACGCGATTGTATCCCAGCGCCCGAACCGCGCCATGGCCGGTACCGAAGCGCGCCGGTCGTAATTCGGCGGCGGCAGTTGCCGCCGCGACGCAACGGCCAGGCAGTGTCTCCACGTATGCGGGATCCATAACGCCCATGCCGTTGATCACGCCGGTGGCGGGGCCCGAGTGCGTATGGGTGCTGCTAATCAAGACGCACTCGGGCGACAGCCCGACCGCCTCGCCGGTTTGCCGTGCGATAGTCTCGGAGGTTTCTTGCGCCAGCCCGATCAGGTCAAGCGTGATCAGCAGGGCTCGTTCACCGTCGTCGTCTTCCAGCAGGAGGGCGCGCACGAAGAGGTCGTCGTGGACCTCGGTCGCTCGTCGCTCAAGGTACATCCCATAGCCACAGAGCTCCACGCCAAGCGGCGGCGTGATCGACACTTTTCCGAATCCCGCGCGCCCCATATGGTTAACGCCTCCCTTTCATACCTTTGCGCTCTCAGCGGAGTCAACCGGTGTGCCGGTTGACTCCGCTGAGAGCCGTACGTCCCTACACGGGGACCACCATCCCCGACCTACGTCCTACATAGAAATCTTGTACGGCAGAGTGGGCAGCAATCTGGTGAGCAGTTGATTTGCCTTGTCCAGCGCCGCTTGCGGGGCGACGTTGTCCAGAAGTGCGCTGGAGACCGCACCACCGATGATCGTCCCTATTTGGTCGGGAATACCCGCATAGGGTGCGCCGGTGCCGAGTGCGGAAAAACCAAGCGCGTTGTCGGGGGTTTTGGCGAAGTTTGGCAATGAACGCAGCGTGGTCTTGGGCTGCATGATTCCCGCGTCGAGGTAGCCAGGAGTTGTGTTGTCCGACAGATATTTTACGAACTGCCAGGCTGCCGCCGCGTTCGGCGAGTGGGCATTGACGCACCAGGCATAGCCGTAGAGGGTGGCGCTCTGCGCCTTGCCGCCGGCAAAGTAGGGGAAGGGCAGGATCTTCATGCCGGAGCCATTGGCGTACACTTTCGGCGCGCTGCCCTGCAGGTAGCCGCGATACCAGAGGCCGACATCCGTGATGATTGCCGACGAGGCGGTATCAAAGCCGGGTCCCTGGAGAGGCTTGGAGGCGAGCTGTGAGACCTTGCCCTGCTTGTAGGAAAGCAGCATGGTCAGCGCCTTCACGCCGGCCGGCGAGTTAATCGCCGCCTTGGAGCCATCGGGGCTGACCACATAGCCGCCGAGCTGATGGACCATAGAGTCGAATACGATAGCCAGCACGCCGGGATCCGACGCGATGCCATACCCTTGCTTCACCAGGGCGCCGTTCTGCACCTTTGCCAGCTTCTTCCCCACGCGCAGGATGTCCTCCCAGGTCTTGGGTGCATCCTTTACCGGATCCAGTCCGGCGGCACGGAACAGCGGTGGCGAGATGACGGTGAAGTACGTGGAAACCTCGGACGGGATGCCATAATACTGGCCCTTGAGAAGCCAGCCGTTGAGCGTACCCTTCAACCAGGAGGAGGCAATGCTTGTGTTGCTCTTCACGCCGAAAGCCGCGGGCTGGATCGGCTGAAAGAAGCCAAGGGCACTCCACTGCTGGAAGAAGCCGTTATAGACATTCACGATGTCCGGGGCGCCGCCGCCGGCAAATGCGATTGTTGTCTTCTGATAGACCTGGGAATCCGTACCCTGGTTTACCAGATTTATCTGAATGTTCGGGTGAAGTTTCATAAACTGAGCGGCGAGCATTCGGTCGATCTTCAGCGCCGGCGGATAATCGTGGCGCCAGTAGTTGAGGACGATCTTATTGGCGGCGTGCGCCGAGTGGGACGCGGGAATGGTCAAAGCGCCGGCGAGTACGAGGAGCATAGCGCCGCGAGTCAGGCGGTTTTTCATGGGCTGTAACTCTCCTTTGGTACCACGAACAAAGCGTGTCATAATTCCAGGTCCGTCGCGGGTCTCGGCGATACGCTGTACCTCCATTCACAAGTAGACGGCAAGAACCAGTCTGACGAGGTAACTACTTGATGCCCCCCACGGCAATCCCGCGCACGAAATACGAGCGGGTAGCGAGGAAGACCACCATCACGGGGATGGAGCTAATTACGGCGCCGGTCATGAGGAGGTTGTATTGCACCCCATACTGGCCCGTCGCCATCTGGGCCAGGCCAAGGGGGAGGGTCTTCAAGGTATCACCCTGGACCACGAGCAAGGGCCAGAGCAGATTGTTCCAGCTACCCAGAAAGGTGAGGACTCCCAGGGCGGCGAGCGATGGCGAGCAAAGCGGCAACAGAATTCGCGTATAAATCAGGAGCTCCCCAGCCCCATCAAGGCGCGCTGCCTCGAATAACTCGTCCGGGAGGATTGAGATAGCCTGGCGCATGAAGAAGACACCGAAGGCGCTAACCCCCGCCGGGACGATAAGGCCCCAGTAGGTGTTAATCCAGCCGAACTGCCGTACGACGATGTAGACCGGGATCATGATCACCTGAAAAGGGATCATCAGTATCGCAAGGAAAAAGAGCAGCACGAGAGAACGCCCGGGGAACGAGAATTTGGCCAGCCCGTAGCCGGCCAGGGAGGAGACTACCAGGTTCATCAGCGTCACAGAGCAGGAGACGATCACGCTGTTCTTGAAGTACGTGCCAAACTGGTTGTCACCGAAAACCTTGGTGTAGTTGTCGACGTGCCATATGCTAGGCAGCCAGCGAATAATTGGCGTCAGGGTTTCATCCACCGACTTGAACGAGCTGAGCGTCATCCAAAGGAGGGGAACGAAGACAATCAGGGCTACCGCTACGGTCACGTCGCCTATCACAAGCTGACCCCACTTCGGACGCGACCGTCTTCGAGCTGGAGCCCACGCACCTACTTTCCCACGGCTCTCAATCATAGGTGTAATCCGTCCTGAACAGGCGCATTTGCACCAAGGTCAAAAAGAGCAGCATCAGAAACAGAATCATTGCTTGCGCGGTGGCGAAGCCCATGCGAAAGCTCAATAGAGCATACTGAAAAATCTTGAAGGTCATGGATTGGGTGGAGTCACCAGGGCCTCCGGAGGTCATGAGATAGAACAGGTCGAACTGCTGGAAGGTATTGATCAGACAGATCGTGATCACGACGAATATTGTGGGCCGGAGCAATGGGAGGGTTACGTGCCGAATGACCCCGAAATGGCTAGCACCGTCGATTTTCGCGGCGTCGTAGAACGAAGGTGGGATGGCTCGGAGGCCGGCCTTGAACATCAACATAAAGAAGCCGGCGTCT
>JAQBPC010000699.1 GCA_028287725.1 Chloroflexota bacterium
GGAGCCGGTAGAAGTCGATGATCGCGCGGTTCCCACCAATATCCTCTTCACTCAAAAAGCTGAACTGTACCGGTGGGGCCCATTCGAGAAGTTGTGCTACGGGGAGCGGCCGCACATGGCCATCTCCGTCCCAGTTGCGAAGCCACCCCTGCACGGATGCGCCGCGGAGGGAGTGTTCGAATGCCGCTAATAAATCGTGCCCGACCTCCTGGGCGACTGGCCCGAAGTGCACAATATCCGGGTTACGCCACGCCACCGGCAAGTGCTCGAGGTGCAACGTTGGGGCAACGTGTGTCACGAAGAGCTCGCGCCGGCCATCCGTGTATTCGTGGCGAAAGATCAGCGGAGTATCCGTTTCGGCATTCTGCACGATGACACCGTCGGGGAGCGCTTCCCGCACCGACTCGGCCGGCATGCTGGTGAGCACGTGTACCTGTGCGTTGAGCCGCAACGCGGTAATCGCCCCGAACATGGCCGTCCCACCCCATTTCGGTCCAAACGGGGTATGGTCGAGACAGACATGTCCCACCACCAGGTATCTGGTCATACTGTTATTCACCCGATGATCCATTTCATGACGCGCTCTTACCAGCAGGGTACCTCTTCTGAGGGCCTCGCAGTATGTTCCCCCTTCTGAGCGACTTGAGGCAATTCCATTCGATCGGCAAACCCTACTCGGCACTGGATCGCAAAGACCTCCCGCGATAGCATCGTGGTCTTCCTTGAGACCCGGATGCTAGCGCGGGAGGTCTTTGCCTGCAAGTGATCCGGCATGGTGGGATGACTTACAGAGGCTTCTGCTTTCGACGGTATTGTTTTTCGGGGCTGAGACTGTCTTCGACCGTCAGACCGCGGATCCGCTCGTGGTTGTTGAACTAGACGTCGTTGAACCTGTGGAAGGGGTCGTGCTGCTACCCGATCCTGGGAGGGTGAAGCTGCCGCGCCTGCCGCCTTCTGACGACCAGGAACCCATGCCGGCCGGGGCCGCCGGTAGGACCGTGATGCGCTGGGCGGTCAGGGTCTTGCCGTCTGGGCTGAGCGTGCCCTCGGCGACAATGTTCGTGTTCGTGGTGATGGTCGATGGTTGCACGGTAGCGCCGGACTGATCGACATATGTGGTGCTGCTCGATGTGTTTACGGTAACGCTCGTGTTCCCGTGCTTACCAGAGAGTGTGTACGTGCCGTTGCTTGCCGCCGTCACCTGTCCCTCCACGTTCGGAAGCTGGATGGTTACGAGCTGGGCGTTCATTGATCCGTCGGCGTTGGTTGTGCCCTGGACCGTGACGGCCGTGCCGTTGGAAACGTCCGACAATGCGGCGGTCTGCCCCGCCTTGTCGTAGCGAGTGGTGCTGCTCACGTTGATAGTCTGGGTCCTGCCGTTAAACCCGGTCAAAGTGAGTGTCGAGCCGGTTGCGCTGGTGACCACTCCCCTGGCGCTGGGTAGGACAATCTGGATGCTCGTCGCGGTAGAGGTATTCTGTCCGGTGCTGCTACCCTGCACCTGAATCACAGATCCGTTTTGAATGTCCGTTAGGGCCGCACTGGCGCCTGCCTCGGTGTACTTCGTGTTGCTATCCACCGTGATCGTGACTGTCTGTCCGCCACGGCCGGTTGCGGTGATGGTATTGCCGCTGACACCAGTAACAGTTAGGCCACCGCCATGGTGACCCGCCCTACCAAAGTTGCCGCCGCCAGTGCCGCCGCCAAACCTGCCCAAACCGTGCCGCGTGGTGGAGGGAGTCGTCGTAGTGCTTGCGATTGTGGAGGCAGCCACGCTGGAACTAGTCACGCTGGAAGTACTTGCCGCTGCCATTGTCCCTTGGCCGCCATGGCTCAGGGCGAGACCGCCCGCGGCGAGGCCGCCGATTAGCATAGTTACCCCTGTCATCCTCCAAACAAGCGGCCTGGTGTGCTTTGGCTTGGGTCCGTTGAGCTGGGGCTGAACCGGTAAAACGTCGTTGCTGTCCATTGGAACTTTCTCCTTCAACTGTCGTCGCCCTGCAGGTTATTCGCATGTCCCGATGCCTCGTCAGGCATAGTTTTAGAGTAAAGCCGCAGCATGATCTTCCTGTGATGCGTACATGACGGCCCCATGACATGCGTATGACAGATTGGTGAATGAGATTGCTCTTTTGAGCCAAGCCATACAGTGGCTATTGCCCTCAAAAGCCCACTTTTCCAAAGTTCGGCGGCCTCGTTACGGCGAAACCCGCTACCATTTCGCCAGCGAGAAGGTGGCTGCGCGGGATGGTGTGGAAAGGCATTGCTCGGTGTGGGCGTGCGGGAATTGACAAGCAGTCATTGAGGGAGACGCCAATGTCTCGTTGTCGAACGCCGCGCATAGCCGGCTCCCTGCTGCTCTGCGCGGCAGCTTGTTGGACCGGCGCGCTGCCGGTGGCGCGTGCCGATTCAGCTGTGACGCTTCGCTACAAATTTGTCCCCGGCGAGATCTTGACGTACAGAATGACGACCGTTTCGAAGAGCTTCACCACCATCGCCGGTCAGGCGGACACAAGGCAGACGAGCACGACGTCCTACCAGTCTCACTACGTCGTCCATAGCGTCGACGCCGCCGGGAACGCGACGATGTCCGTGCTCTTTGATCCCGGACATGCCACGGATGTGAAGAACGGAAAGGCGACTCACCGCATCGTGCCGCCGGAGCAATTGAGCTCGCCGGCGGACGCCTGCATTCAGGAGAATGACGGCACGCAATACTGTGTCTACCGCGGCGGCTATGGCCTCAACGACATCGGTCAGGTCGCCGTCGTGCCGGTGCCGGTAGGGGGTACCTGGAATTCCGTGATCGACAATACCTGGGCGGTCGATAATCCGACACCGGTTACCTTGCACAACACGCTCAAAACCATCACATCTTCTGCTCAGGGGCGCGTTGCCAATGTCGACACGGCACAACAGCTCACGGGCACTTCGAAGTATGACGCCGGCGGCAAACACTACGCTATGACTGTGCACGGTAGTGAGTTTGGAACCTGGGGCTTCGGCATCGATAGCGGGGTGTTTCTGAGCGAGAGCGTCAAGCAGACGATTGCCAGCACGGGTACGGTTACCGATAAGAAGGGGACACACGCGATCAGCCTGCAACAAGAATCTACGACAACCATGCAGCTTACGTCGACGAAAGGCGATGTGGTGCGTCCACTTGGCCGAGGTTATACCACCAAGACGCTGAACCCGACCGGGGTCAGTTATGCGATTAGCTACCCCTCATCCTGGCAGACTACCCAGGGCAAATCCGGCAATTATCAGATTGAATCACCCGACAAGAACGGCTTGATCTTTGGCTTCTCCGTTCAAAGTACGACGGGTGACGTCACAAATCCTGCATATGTCACTCAATTTCTCCGTACGCTTGGCACGCCTATGGGCACGATCACCAGCACCTTGCGGAACATCGGCGGGCAGCAGTACGGCATTGTAGACGCGATCGTACGGTTCACGCGCCAGCCGGTCGAAGCGCAGTGCGAGGTGCGCGTGCGGAGCGACGGACACAACGTCACTGTGCTCATCGGCATCGTGAGCCTTGGGCCCCCAGGCTTGGGCACGCGCCCCTCGAACCTGGCCCGCGAGTACGAGCAGATTCAGCGCAGTCTCGATTCCGTGGTGCTCGCGGCATAACAGGGGTGGGGTCGGCACGATCGGCGAGTCCCAGCGCCGATGCGGCATTGGGACTCGCGGGCGCAACTCAACGCAGCCTGTAGACTCGCCGGCTGTTCTCGTTGAGAATGGCCGTGGCTGCCGTCAGCGCTTCATCATGGTCCAGCACGCCAACTTCGATCATGGAGCGTAACGCGTCCGCCAGGACCCGGCGCCCATGGATGGCGCCGAGCCAGCCGTGCTCGGGAATGCTGAAGCCGTCGGAGCTATAAAGGACTTTGGACCAAGGCGCTACCCCGAGCGCCTGGTGCGTGCAGGCCAGCAGCTCGTGGTAATCGAGGAACGGTACGGAGTACGAGATGTCCAGGTAGGCGTTGGGGTATACCGTTGCCAGGAATGCTGCTTCACGTGTGAAGGGGTAGCTTTCGTGCAGCATCACAATCGGCACATTCTCCAGAGCGCTATCCTCGAACAGCGGCCGCAGGTGCAAGGGGTTACCCAGCCGCAGATCGGTGTCCGGGTCGCCGTAACCCGTATGGAATTGGATCGGGATACCACCCTGAGCGGCGGCTTGCGCCATGCCCAGGTGGACGATGTAGTCGATCAATACCTTGTGGACCAGGCGCGGCCGCTGCCCCAGCGTCAGGTCCTCGCACACCTCGGCGAACGCGGTGGCGGCCTGGTCGTCCGTGACAGGTTGAATGTCCAACCCGGTACGGTAGGCGGCGATGCTCTTGAGCGACACGATGCCGCGTCCGGGCAGGTCGCGCAATTCTTCCAGGTAGCGGGCCTGGAATGTCGCGAAGTCGTGGGTCTCGGCGATGAGATGTTGGGCCAGAACCTCCAACCGAAGGACCCACTCGATGCGGCAGCCGGTGAGGCTTCGCATCGCGTCGAGAGACAGGAACTCGGGTCCGCCGAGACCGGTGTCGATCAGCATCGCCTCTATCTGTGCTTCGCCCAACAGCAGCGCCGTGAATTCCGGCAGCGAGAAGGATGCGCGCTTCGCCAGCACCGCGTCCTCCGTGGCAGCGCAGTCCAAGATGCGGCCAAGCTCTTTAAGCGCCCAACGATAATAGGAGGCTTGAGGCACGTGCTCGTAGGTGAACGCGGCAGAGTTCGCTTCGCTGAACAGTCTGCGGTACTGGCGCGCATCAAGCGGCTGCTCATAATTGATGTACGCGTGGCAGTGGTTGTCGATGACCGGGATCGCGCTCAGGTCTAGTGCCTGCTGCTGCATCGCTGCCCCTCTTACTACATGGAAATCGTGCGGTCGACACCGTGCCCAACGCGCCTACCAAGACACTATTCAAGGGCGCAGGAGGTTACTTTGCCTCGGGCGCCGGCTCCGCCTTTACCGGCGGGGTATAGGGTATATGGAGGGCGTTGGCGATGGTATTGCTCATGTTGAAGAAACCCACCACTGCCATTAGCTCCATGAGCGCTTCGTCATCATACCCGAGGCTGCGCAGCACGTCGCTATGGCTGCCCAGGCAGTAGTCGCAGGCGTTCGTGGCGGAGACGGCCACGGCGATCACCTCCTTCGTGGCGCGATCAAGCTTTCCGGGCGCCAACACCACGTTGAGCGCCCGCCAGGTCGCCTCCAGGTAGTCGGGGTTCAGCGCTATGGCTTTCCAGAAGTTGGGTACCTCAGCCAGACCTCGTGTGGCCTTGATCTCCTCGAAAATTTCCTTGACTTTGCCGGTAGCCGCTGCTTCAGAGACTGCGGGGATGTGCAACATGTTCGACCTACCTCCTGCCGATTGCGGGCCGCTCCTTATGGCGGCGCATCAGGGACGATACCACACGCGGTCGCGGCACAACGAGCGTCGCGCCGCGCATGTGAGTTCGACCATCCCCGTGTCGCCGGCCTCGTGGAGCCTGTCGCGGCAGCTGTGCCACGCTACTAAATCTGCCCTATGCGGCGCAGATGCAGCGGCTTGGTGCAGGTGTGAGACCTCACAATCCTTCCCTTCGGGTTGGCGCCCCGTGGCGTGGCTGTGGGAACACCCGCTCCCGGCCGTGGACGGCGGACTTTCCAAACTTCCGCGACTGCGTAATTGGATGCCACGGTAAGCAGCAATAACGCCGCCTGCCGTGGCTGATGCGTGCGCGCTCGTGCTTACTCGGCCAGGCCGCGCGTCAGATTAACGACGGTGACGAAGCGTTGGAACATTCCCAACGAATCGCTCCCGCGGAACTGGATGGTACGCGGACCCAGCCGCGTGGCGCCGTCGATCCAACAGGCCATCGCCGCCATATCCGCCGTGAGGAACGTCACTTCCAGCTCAATTGGATCGGAAAAGCGAGGTGGCTGCTGCTCGGCTAGCCGCCGCACTGCCGCCGCGGCGCCTTCGCGGATCCGCGCGCAGGCGACTTCGGGGTGCAGGTTGGTGGCGGCGAACCGGCTGATCGATTCTTTTACCACAATTCGCTCGGCGGCTGGGGCGATCCATTCCGCTTCTTCCGCGGTCGCGGCGTCGCCGGTCACCAGTGCGATCGGCACGTTGAAATGCGCTGCAACCAGGGCATTGAGTCCGGATTCGCCCACGATCGTGCCGTTGATCTTTACTTCCCAGATAGCTTTGGGATTATAGCTGTGTGAGAGGATGGCACGCTCGTGGCCGATAGAACCGTGATAGCCAATGAAGAAGACGGCATCGAACGAGCTGTCCAACCCCTGCATCATGTACAGCGGCTTGAACGCGCCGCTGATCAGGGTTGCCTGCTGGTGCAACTCTCGCGGCTTTAGATTACGCATGGAGGCATGTGAGTCGTTGACCACGAACGAGGTAGCGCCCGCGGCGGCGGCGCCATCCATCGCGGCGTTCAGCTCATCCGTCAGCAGACTGCACCCATAGGCATACTCGGCACTATCGCCCAGGATCTGCTCCCATGCCACGATGCCGCTGACGCCCTCGAAGTCGGTGGAAATATAGATTTTCATGGCTACCTCTCCCATCAGGTTTATGGCACAGGACTACCGCTGGATTGCCCCGATACCCGGCTGCGCGCTGCGCGCCCGGTAGTTATCCTACAGTACCTGGATCTCAGCCCATAGGCGCGACAAGCATACTCTCTCCCTGCTGACCTACGCAAGCAATATTGCCGTGACAGCGTACTACGTATTGACTCAACGACTGTGCTGGTGTTATAAATCGCCATAACGCTAAGAGACGTATACAGTTGGACCCATGGGGCCGCCGCTGTGCCCAGTTCCGTGCGACGTAGATAGGGTAAGCGTCGTGCTTGAACCGTGCAATGCCATCGTCTTTGCAACAGGCAGTGTGGCCGTTGCGGCACATTTATCACACACCCTGCCGCTGAAGGGGTAGCTTCGCACTCCAGAACCGGGACTGTGCAAGCGCTACGACCGATCCTTGAACGGCCAATGAGGTCATGGAGCAGGGAAGGAGGGTAGGCCCGAGAACGGCAAGACGCCGGTTTGGACACGTGCGACACGGCGAACTTATTCGCTATCTATGTAACAAAAGGTCCATCACGGAGAGGTGCAGTTAATGAACCTTCATGGTCGGATTCCTTTTACAGGCCGTTTGGGCGCCATCACATTACTATCAGCCCTGGCGCTTGGCGGCGCCGTGCCGGCGGCGCAACATGCGCGCGCGGCAAGCTCAAAAAACACTCTGTCCATTGGCTGGTCCGTCGAAACCAAGACGCTCGATGCAGCAGGAAACGCCCAGAATCCCGATATTTGGGTGATGAACAATATCTACGACCAGCTGATTCGCATCGGGCCTGACGGCACCACGCTCACGCCGGACCTGGCGACAAGCTGGAATGTCAGCAAGGACGCCACCGTCTATACCTTCCACCTGCGCAAGAACGTCGTCTTCCAGGACGGTACGAAACTGACGGCATCGGATGTCAAGTTCTGCCTCGATCGCGCGCGCGGTCCCAAGCAACTATGGTCCTGGACGCTTGGGGCGATCAAGAATGTCGCGGCGCCCGATCCCTTGACGGTGACGGTAACGCTCAAGCACCCCTGGGGCCCTTTCCTCTCCGACGTGGCGCTCTTCGATACCGGCATCTACCCGCAGGCCTACTTCAAGAAGGTGGGCGCCAGCGGCATGGCCTCGCATCCCGTCGGCACCGGCCCCTACGCCCTCGACCAGTGGCAGAAGGGCCAGTATCTGCGGCTGAAGAAGAACACGCAGTACTGGGACGCCGCCAAATACCCCATGCAGGCCGTGGAGTTCGATCTCATCCCCAACGACAACACCCGGCTGCTCAAGGTCCAGGCCGGCGAGCTGGACGTCGACAACGTGCTGCCGTACAACCTGATTGCCCAGGTTCAGGGGACCGGCTCCGCACAGGTACAGATCAATAAGTCCACGGAGACCAACTATTTCACCTTCAACACGAAGATGAAGCCGTTTGGCGACATCAAGGTACGCCAGGCGATCAGTCACGCGATCAATCGCGCGGCGATCGTAAAGGCCGTGCTGTACGGGCATGGCACGCCGGCCAACTCGTTCCTGCCGGCCGGCGCCATCGACTACAACCCGAACATCCCGGTGCCGACCTACGACATGGCGCTGGCCAAGAAGTTGCTCTCCCAGTCATCGGTGCCGCATGGCTTCAACATGACCATGGAGGTGCCCAGCGGTGATAGTATCGCCAACGCGGAGGCACAGATCCTTCAAAGCGAGCTGGCGCCTCTTGGCATCAAGTTAAGTCTGCAGCAGGTGGATCCGACCACGTTGTTTAACCAGCAGCAGGTCGGCAAATATCACTTCACCACCAACCTGTGGACCAACGATATTCCCGACCCTGACGAGCTCGTATCGTTCTCCGTTGACTACACGCAGGGCGCCTTCTCCTTCTACACGTGGTACAACAATCCCACGTTGGTCTCGCTCTCGCATCAGGCCGAGCAGTCCAATGACAACGCGACGCGCCAGAAGCTGTACTTCCAAATTCAGCAAATCTGGGCGAATGACCAGCCGTTCATCGCGCTCTATTACAGCCCCTTCGTCAACGCCGTGGGCAAATCGGTCCATGGCTTCAGCGAAAACCCGCTTGGTTATTTCAACCTACAGGGCGTGACCAAGGGATAATCGCACTCTCCGGTTATTCTGTCGCTGATGGCCGGCGTTCTACGCCGGCCATCAGTCGTTACGGGTCCGGCCTGTGCATATTGACGCGGCTACTGTACTGGTGTTATAAATCGCCATAACACCGCGACGTGTCGAGCGAGGGATTTAGGCTATGACGCTGCGCGTCTCACTTGACCGCGACCTGCCTGTATCTATCAGCACGCAACTAAAGGGCCAAATCGAGTATGGGATCGTCTCCGGGGTGTTGAAACCAGGGGAGCAGTTGCCGTCGGTACGCGAACTGTCGGCGGCGGAGGGCATCGCGCACGTCACGGTGAGCCATGTCTACAGCGCGCTCAAGCGCGAGGGTCTGATCGTCATGCGGCCTGGCATGGGAACGTACGTTGCTGGTGATGGTGAGGGGCATCGCGCCGGGCAGAGTTTGGGTGAGTTGCAGCGGTTGGTCGACACGGCCGTGGTGCATGCACTGGAGCGAGGGTTCACGCCAGTGCAAATTAGCCGAATGCTGACGGCACGCCTCGCAAGCAGGCAGGCACGCCGGTTGATCGTCGCACTGGTCGGGGTGTTTGGGCATGCCACGGAGGTCTATGCGCGCGAGCTGCATTCTTTGCTAGACGATATTAATCCGGATGTGGCGCCGTACACGATAGAGCGGTTGCATGCAGGCGGTGAGGAGCGCTCGCGAGTTTGTGAAGCCGATCTTATTCTGACCATTGCAAACAGAGTAAAAGAAGTACAGACGATGCTTCCCCGGAAGCACCCTCCACTACGCGGTCTCACGTTTGTGGCGCACCCCGAGACTGTACGTCAGCTTCAGGCATTGCCTGAAAATCTGCAGCTTGGCGTCATCAGCACCTTCGCCGAGTTCTTGCCGACCATGTTACGAGGCATCACTACGTATGCGCGTTTGTCGCAGGGGCCGCAGTGCGCGGTTCTCTCCGATGTGGATCGAGTGAACGCTGTGCTGGCACAGGCCGATGCCGTCGTATATGCCACGGGCAGCGGATCCGTTGTGAACCATGTACGGCATAGCGTGCCGGTGATTGAGTATCTACACGCTCCGGAACCGTCGAGTGTGGCAGCGTTACGTCCATTATTGGAACATTTGACGGTATCAAGGAGCGGAGAAGGGAGGTATGCGCGGGAGTGGAAAGAGGCTAGCAAAATAGGGTAGGCGTCGGCCGTCGGTCGAATTTTGTCGTATCGCAACAATTTGAACCATCTAGAAAAGGTGCGTTAGTGATCCATCGTCGGATTCCTTCTCCACGTCGTTTGGGTGCCGTTGCATTATTATCGACTCTCGCGCTTGGTGGGGCCATGCCGGCCGCGCAACACGTGCGCGCGGCAAGCGCCAGCAATACATTGACCATCGGCTGGTCCATCGAAACCAAAACGCTCGATGCCGCCGGAAACGCCCAGAATCCCGATATTTGGGTGATGAACAATATCTACGACCAGCTGATTCGCATCGGGCCTGACGGCACCACGCTCACGCCGGACCTGGCGACAAGCTG